>JBDHGR010000239.1:0-6763 GCA_039589815.1 Gemmatimonadota bacterium
CAACCTGCCACAGGGAAGGCGAAGCTGCAGCAGAACGTGTGGAAGCCGAGGGATTCGAAGGAGGAATCGTCGGGTCTTACGAGATGAGCATCCACGGAACGGGACTGATTCAGAGCGGCCTCGTCGTCACGGCAACCTGCGACGACTGTCACACCGCTCATCGCCCCCTCCCTCCGGATGATCCCGAATCGACCATCCACCCGGACAACGTTTCCACGACCTGTGGCACCTGCCATCACGGCATCGAAGAGAGGTTCGAGGGGAGTGTTCACTGGCCCGGGCGAAACGACGGAAACGGAAACCGGGACGGCGAGGAGCTGGAGTATCCCACCTGCGAGGACTGCCACACCTCCCACTCCATCGCCAGGACCGGGGAGGGCAACTTTCGCCTGGCAATGATGGACCAGTGTGGTCGGTGTCACGTGGATGAGACGGAGACCTTCTTCGACACCTTCCATGGAAAGGTCTCCCGGTTGGGAGATGAAGGGGCCGCCAAGTGTTACGACTGCCACGGCACCCACAACATCCTCCCCGTCGAGAACCCTCAGTCGACACTGAGTAGGGAGAACGTCCTGGCCACCTGTGCTCAGTGCCACCCCAACGCAGGCGCGAAGTTCACCGGGTACCTGACCCACGCAACCCACCACGACCCGGAGAAGTACCCATGGCTCTTCTACTCTTTCTGGGCCATGACCCTCCTTCTGGTGGGGACCCTCACCGTCGCGACGCTTCACACCCTGGCCTGGTTATGGCGTCTGTGGCGCTCTCCCGAATACTGGAAACCCCACCGGGCCCACCGGCTTCCGAAACCCGGTGCCAAGATGTACCGAAGGTTTTCCACTTTCGAGAGGACCCTTCATGGGGTCATGATCCTGAGTTTTTTCACGCTCGCAATCACAGGGATGATTCTGAAGTTCTCCTACATGGGATGGGCCCAGCTCTCCGCCACCCTCATTGGCGGATTCCCCGTGACGGGCACACTTCACCGACTAGCGGCTCTGGCTCTCATCACCATCTGGATGATCCACGTTGGTGATGTGGTCAAGAAGAAGCACGCCTCAAACGTCTCCTGGTGGGAGTTCATCATGGACAAGAGGAACTCCCTGATGTTCACAAGCCAAGACCTGAAGGATTTCCTGGGATCCGTGCGCTGGTTCCTTGGGCGAGGCCCCCGTCCCGGATACGGCCGGTGGACCTATTGGGAGAAATTCGACTACTTCGCCGTTTTCTGGGGGATGTTCGTGATTGGCTCCACCGGGATCCTGCTCTGGTTCCCTGAGCTGTTCACCCGCATCCTACCCGGAGCCACGGTGAATGTCGCTACCATCGTCCATAGTGACGAGGCCCTCCTGGCCGTGGCGTTCATTTTCACCGTGCACTTCTACAACACCCACTTCCGGCCCGACAAATTCCCCATGGACCCGGTGATCTTCACCGGTCGCGTGTCGGTTGAAGAGTTGAAGGCGGACAAGCCGCGGGAATACGAGGAGTTGATCGCATCGGGGGACCTGGAAAGCAACCTCTTCGAACCCTACCCACGGAACGCTCAAATCATCTTCAGGGTTATGGGGTTCACAGCTCTCTTTATAGGATTGAGCCTGATTGCCCTTATCGTGTACTCCATGCTCTTCGGGTACCGGTAAAAGAATCGGCTGGGCCTACGGAGAGTGGCCCGGTGGCATCTGCGTTCCTCTCCGCCTGCTTCTGGCATCGGACCCCTCCGGTTCAAAAGGAAAGGACTCGAGCATTGAGACGATTAGGCGGGTTTTTCAGCAAGTGGGTGTTGGTGGCAGCTTTGACCGCTCTGCCAATGGCAGGATGCGGAGCGGATAACGAGGAAGTTGCTCCCGCTCAGGGTGGACAGACTTCGGCACAACCGTTGTCCGATCAGGCCCAACTCCTGGTGGACCAAGGGAACAACGCGCAGCGGGCGGGCCGGTACTCCGACGCCTTGAGCCACTTCAGCCAGGCTATGGAGATCCATCCTGACCACGCCGTTCCCCAATTCGGAAGCCTCATGGCGGCTATGGCGATGGGAGATACAGCCCTGGTCAGCTCCCTCCGAAAAAAGCTCGAAATCACTGGGCCGGAGTTGTTGGAGATGCTCGGTCCAGGGGCCGGGATGGGAGGAACGGTACCTGATATGCCCGATGGCGGGCAGTTGCCGGAAAACGCCATGCCACCGGGGCACCCTTCCATCCAGGATCTGCCCACGGACACATCAGGGGGAAATCCGGCGGTGCGGGGATAACCGGACCCCGTCAGGACCCCTTCCCAAAGGGGTGGTGGCAGGGCATGAAAGGAAAGAGGGGCCAGCGGCAAGCCGCTGACCCCCTCTTGGTGCCTCCGCTGACCACGTATTCGGCGATTCCCTGGTCAGGAGAACCTACGCGAGCCAATCGGGGACCATTAATCCATTGATCACATTATATGCAGCTGCGAAACATTTCACTACTCTAGATCGCCGACAGGAGCGTCCCTCAGGACGGAATCCAACCCGTTCGGGAGAGGCCTTCCCTTTCCCGAAAACTCAGTAACCACCGGCTTTCGGTGCCTTTCCACTCCCACCTGCGGGCATCAAGGGTGGTGGAGCTGCCACCGAAGAGCTTTGCACCGCTGCTCCGGAAAAGAAGGCGGAGACCTGGTTCTGCCGCTGGACCCGATCCCTTTCAGCCAAAGAGTTCCCCCATATTGAAGCAGGCGTGAGAACCTTATCCACCCAACCGGCAAACCCGCCCTCGGGGAACCGGTATTGGAGGGTCGTAGACCATTCGGCTGGTGGTTCTTTCAGAGATCCCGTTTCGTCGTACACCACGACCACGGTGCCTTCAGGGGTCCCGGCCAACATAGTAGAGGCGACCGTCGGGTCCCTTCCCGCAACAGCCCCGGGAATCCCCTTGGCCGATTCCACATCAGATCGCAGGTCCAGGATCAGCAGACCTGGCTCCCGCTCAATGATGTTCTCCGCCAGGACAAGGGGAGCCATGGACTTCATGGCCACGGGGTCCGCGTCCGTCACAGGACTTCCGGCGCCCAGCACGGCAACGGCCAACACCGCCAGGGATCCACCCATGGCGAGTTTGAGTCGGGGCCTGGGTCGCATCTGCGCTGGGTCCTACCCCGGGCCTGGGAGGAACGTTGGCGGGACGTGATCGAACGTGGACTCCGGGGACTTATCGAATCCCGGTGTCAAAAAAGACCGTTACCTCGGTGTACTTGCCTTTCTCGACTTCGACCTCTTGGTCACTAGCAAACGGGAACGGGTTCCCGGACTCGGGATCGAGGACGTACAACCCGGGGCGCAACCCGACGCGGAATCGTCCGTCCTCCCCTGCTCTGATTCGCGTGACGGAACCCCCGTCCGAGGTTCGCACTCTGATCCACGCCCGGTAGGGGAGGTCCGGGCAGGGATTCTCGAGCGTTTGGACGGGGCACTGGGGGCCCAACAGAACGGTTCCATCTATCCCTTGGGAAGCACCGGGTCCGAGGAGGTCGTCGGAGCCGCACGCGATCAGAGTGAGGTACATGGCTACACCGGGTGCCACTCCACGGCGGAAGCGGTATCGCATCCCCCCCTCCTTCTGATCAATTCCATGGCGGCCGACACTCTCTGAACGATCGAGGTTCCAGGTTTGCGCCGTTCTAGGGTGAGGCGCCGGGGATGGAGTCGGCGCCCGAAGTCTCTTCAATGACCCATGCCCGTCGGGCCCAATACGGCCCCAATCGGTTCACCTGACCGGAGGGCCACCGAACGATGACCGAGTCGACGGACTCAGCATCGTTGAGTCCGAAATGGACCACCAGTTCGTTCTGACTCCCGTACCCCGTCGTTGGAATATTCCACCGGGTGAGCCAATGGCTCTCCCCCTGGATCCTGGCCCGGACCCTTACCATGGCACGCCACCCGAACGTGTTTGGTGAAAAAGAGCGCAACTGAAGAGTGATCCGACTCCGTCCGGTCAGGTCTGCGATTGTGTTCCGGTAGAGTCGGTTCACTTGGTCACTACTGCCCCAGTTCGCCACAAACACATCGAGATCGCCATCTCCGTCGTAGTCTGCCCACGCCGCCCCGGCCGAGGTGTCGGCATGCTCGGTGACAGCGCCTCGCATCTCTCTATGAAACCGCCCACCCTCGTTGATGTAGAAGAAGTTCCTCATGTCAGCACCATAGGTGCCGTTCGCCACGAAAAGGTCCAGACCCCCATCCAGGTCATAATCGCCCCAAGCGTGGCCCTTCGACGCCCCCCTCTCTCAACCGAAATCGGATCGGACTCGAGCGGCACTAGGTCGTCCAATCCGCCGTAGATCTTCACCTTCAATCCCACTCCCACTCCCGGAACCCCGGCTCAGACCAAAGTTTGGCCATGGACTTACCAGGGTCACATGGGTGACCGGAATGACAAAACCCTCAGGAAGCGCGAGCTCGAACCCACGAATCTCCTGCACCCCTACCAGGTCACCATTTCCCTCGAGGGTCACCGAGTAGACCACCATCCCACCGCCTCCCCTCGGATTGAGATAACCCCATTCCAGTCTTTGTCCGTCGTCAGTGAGGCGAATGAAGGCATGGGGTATGCCCTCGCCTCCGCTGCGGTCCCCAATGGAGATCGATGTCGTGCCAATCACCGTGCCACCTTCCGCCTCAAAGGTGACTTCCAACTCCATTGGGGTCCCACCCTCATGCTCCGCCCGCCCAACCCAAACACCAAGGAAGGAAGCGGCGGCCTCGGAGCTCAAGGAGGGAGAGGCGAGAAGCCCTTCATCCAGGGGGGAGTCATGTCCAATTCACGGTTCACGTTGTGAACCGCCACTACGATCAGCTCCGGGATTCTGGACTGGGCCGCGAGGTAGTCAACGACCTGGACCGTGTGCTCGAGATTGGACCCTCCATCCAACAAGTAGATGACCGGGTAACCGATGGTTGAGGCCTCATACCCAGGAGGAACGGCGACCCGGACCTCCCGTGGCCCGGAGTCGGTTCCGGAAATGAACTGGTGCGGACGGATGCGGCTTTGCGCTCCGGCCGGCTTACAAGCCAGGAGGCCGACGCCGGCGCCCCCGAGCGTGACCATAGCCAAGAGAAGGAGTTTTTCAACGCTCACCTTCCTCATCCTCCCTTTCTCGTTGATCTAAAGGCAGAGGGTCCAACTCGGGATCACAGTCGTTCATTCGAAACCGCTCAAACTAGCCTTTCTGCTGCGGAACAGGATGCAAACAGAGGCCCCCAAGACTCAAGGACGATGTCTTCGATGCCCGCCACCGTCAGCAGAAAGGGGGTGTCCTAAGCCCCGGCTTGGTCAGGATCCGAAAACGGTGTGGAAATGGGCAACTGTCCAGGCCAAAAAAGAGAGCCCGACAACCGCGCCGAAAGGGAACACGACCAACCACTGGAGTGTGATCTTCGGTTTCTCGAACCGGAGGCTGGTGATGGTCGTCATCACGTTTGCCCACAGAAACCAGAAACTCACCATTCCCATTAGGAAGAACCCCCACCGCGGAGCCAGGAAGATCAGCACGAGAGCCGTGAACGAGAGGGGACAGGCAAGGAGGAGATCGGCCCAGGCGATACCATAGAAAACCTTCTGCTCCCGCCAGTCATCCTTCGTTCCATCAGGGTTCCCAAAAGGTTTTCCCCTCACGCATCCAATCTGGGCCCAGTACACGATGCCGGTGATCAAGCCGATTAGGACCAGAAGGATAAAGAGGATCATTCGGGACGTGGGAGAGAGGTCAGCGAGAACGCTCATGGGTTCCCCTCAGGCGGAGAAATGGCTCGCGGCAAGGCCGATCATTGTGAGGGCAGCCAAAGCCCAAAGGCTGCCGAATAGGTATGCGGCACGCTCCGAAGCCGGACTCCCGATTCGTTTCCCCGCTCTCTTTAAGAAGACCCGAGACAGAGTAACCAGGCCCGCGAAGTACAGGAAGATTCCGCCGCCGAAGAGGCCCAGATAAGGCCAGAGAGGGTGGTCCAGAATCATCAGGAGCGCGGCGGCGGGAAGGGTCCAGGTCAGGATGATGTCGACCAGGCCTTCGACCCTGGCCTCCATGATGTAGAGCGTGGGATCGACTTCGGCCTCAGGTTCGAGGACCCCCAGCTTCACGGCGACTGAAGGGAAAAAGAACGCCAGCGCCTGCCCCAGCCATGCGACAAGCCCGAGGACCAGGATTAGGATTCCGGTTGCTGTGACCATCCGGGCGCCTCCCCTGTGCCTTCGTGTAACGCCATAGTACGTTCTGCGATGGACCTGCCCCCGGCAAGGCCACCAGTCACAGCGAACGGAGACCCCTCCCAAGCACTGTCGTCATTTCCCGCGTCAGTTCCTCAGCAAACTCTACCCGTCCCTGGCCCGATGGTATGCCTATCCGACCGTCCACCAGGAGCATCGAGATCCCATGCACCAAGGGCCGACCTCATTCCGGCCATCGGTCTCCCGTGAGGCACTCAGAAGAGTCGGCAACCGGTAACAAATGTCTCTTGACTCAGCTGTCACCGGGTCCGCCACCGCTCAACCATACCAAGGTCGACCCCCCCTCCCTCTCCTTCTCACCCTCCTTCTCCCTCCTGCATGGATGTCATCCCCGCCGCAGGGTCGACACCGTAGAACCCTGCAAGGAGGGAATACAGGTCGGGCTTTTTCGCACGAAGTTCCCGGGGTTTCTCAAAGAACGCTTCCGTCGCCACGGCAAAGAACTCCGCATGGTTCGTGGCGCCGTAAGGGTCCATCACGGTCTTGGCGCCCCTAGCGTTGGCCCGCGCCAACTG
>JBDHGR010000240.1:0-6759 GCA_039589815.1 Gemmatimonadota bacterium
TACGCCTTCATTGAGTCCTTATTCAGGACCATGAGGTCGTTTGGGCAAATGTACTGGCAGGCGGTTTTGTCTAGCGCCTTACACCCATCACATTTGTCCGGGATCACATAACTCGGCATACTGATCCTTCCTTTCCGCCCCGGAGCGGGCGACTGTGGGTACCCACCGATTTGTGAAAATTTTCACGAATGAAAACAAAAAAAAACTCGGGGTTGTATGCAGGCCCCGAGGTTTAGCCATCAGTGGTCGCAGCAGGGCCGTCATGTAGCGGCCCAACGTCATTGTTGAATAGCGGTCGGCAGTCATGGCGAAGGACAGCGGAAGCAACATCCGCGCCACCTTGAAATCGGCCGGAAGGGTCATCTTCGTGGTCCCCCAATTCCCAACAACAGCCACCTAGATCATCCTCCTTCCCGGGCCAAAGGCCCCCGTTTTATAGGCTTTTCTTGGAATCGCGATCATTTTCACGAAAAACACCCGGTCCTCGTCCTCCGGTTTCATCCGGAATCCCGTGATCTTTTTCACGAATCTATGTTTCAACTCCGTTTCGGCTGAGTGAGAACGGTTCTCAATCGTTAACCCAGTGTCACATCCTGACCCCTCGGCTGGGACAATTTGCCCGCCGCCGGGGTCCCATCTCTCTCCTAGTTCTCCTGGGTGGGGGAGCGGTCCTTCGAGGGTTTTTCAGGGGTGGAAATCCGGCTGGGGCTACCCCCGGCGGGCCCGTTGAGGTGATAGGCCAACTGCGCCAGGCCCACCGAGATGTACTGGTTTCGGATCAGAACGTCCCGGGGAGCGGTGAGCCGTGTGGGGCTGAAATTCCAGATCGCTTTCACCCCGGAAGAGACGAGGCGGTCGGCCAAGGCCTGCGAGGCACTGACCGGTGTCGTCAAAATGGCCATACGCACGGCATGCTTTCGAACGAACGGCTTCAAGGATCGGATGGGTCGGACCCTCAACCCGGCGATCTCCGTGCCGATTACTTCCGGATCGTTGTCGAAGGCTGCGGCGATCTCGAGCCCGTATCGGGAAAACCCAGGATAGTTGAGGATCGCCTTTCCCAGGTGCCCCGCTCCGACCAGAATGGCCTCATAGGGCCGGTCGAATCCGAAAACCACACGTATGGCCCGAGACACCTCGCTGACCTCGTAACCCACACGGCTGATGCCCACGAGGCCGATGGCCCCGAAGTCCTTCCGAACCTGTGTGGGATCGATATCCAACGCCGCCCCCAGCTGTGCGCTGGTGACGGTTTCCACGGATCTCTGACCAGTCAACCCGAAGAGGTAGCGGTAGTACTGGATCAACCGCTCGAGAACAACCGGCCGTAACGGCTCCAACTGACCTCCTATCGCCCTTGATGGTCCTCGATTGAGAAACATGCGAGAAATTCATCACGTTATAGGATACTGGGGAATTGAAGGGACCCTTTGGTCTCCGTCAAGGGGTTCGAGAAATTTTTCACGAAGGGCTCTCAGGAGCCGGGAAGGGGTCGATTATCGAGGTCGAGTTCAGCTCCATCCGAACCTTTTGATCTCGCATGCCATCTGATGGAGAAGCCGATGGAACCGTCGCGCGTAGTACCGAAGAAGACCCGCTCACAGTCCAGCCAAGGGAGTCAGGAATGTCCGACCTCCTCCAGGACCTTCGCTTCGCTGTCCGTACGCTCATAAAACAACCGGTCTTTGGGCTTTCTGCGGTTGGGATGTTGGCCCTGGGGATTGGGGCGAACGCCGCCATCTTTGGGATCTTCAACGGGTTCTTTCTGCGACCCCTCCCTTTTTCGAACCCGAGCCAACTGGTTCGATTCGATGAACGGGCTCCCCGTTGGAACCTCGAGTACGTGGGAATGCCCTACCCGGATTTCCATTTCTGGCGAGACCGAAATGAGACCTTCCAGGGCATGGCTGTTGCCGGGGGCGAATCTTTCAGCCTTTCAGGGGAAGGTTCCCCCGAGCGCCTGAGGGGGGCGTCGGTGACGCATGACATGGCCGAAGTTCTCGGAATCCAGCCCGTCCTCGGTCGGGATTTTCTGCCTGAGGATGATCAGCCTGGCGCTCCGGACATCGCCCTGCTCTCGGAAGGCCTCTGGGAGGAAAGGTGGGGAAGAGATCCGGACGTTCTGGGCCAGGTGATTCGATTGGACGCCCGGCCCCACACCATCGTCGGTGTGCTTCCCGACGAGGCGGCCTTCGTGTTGGAAGCACGCCTCTGGACTCCTCTCAGAGCAGAGTTGAGTGAGTCTTCCAACAACTACTACCTCTTCGGCGTTGGCCGGTTGACTGAAGGGACCCGGCTGGAGACGGCTCTTGCCGACCTGGAGAGGATTCACGCGACCCTGAAGGAGGATGGCCCGGCTTCCGACGACACATACCCGGTTCTGGAGCCGGTTCTCGACCGGATGATAGGGGATGCCCGCGGACCCCTGTTGGCCCTCATGGCCTCCGTAGGTCTGCTTCTCCTTATCGCCTGTGCGAACATCGCCGGCCTCATGCTGGCCCGAGCCCTGGCCCGAGAGAAAGAGGTGGGGATCAGGGTAGCGTTGGGTGCCGGACGAGGCCGAATCGTTCGCCAGCTGTTGACCGAGAGTCTCACGCTGGCGGTCGTGGGTGGGGCGCTGGGATCCATGCTGGGGGTCTGGGGATCATCGGCTCTCATAGCCCTCTCACCCGATGAACCGCCGCCGTGGGTTTCTTTCGAGGCGGATTACCGGTTCATGATCTTCGTGGTGGGGATCGTGGGTGTAACCGCCATTCTGTCGGGACTCTTTCCGGCCCTCAGGGCCACCGGCGATCGCACCTATGGGATCAGTCTGGATGCTGCCACCCGGTCAACGGGCTCCATGGCCAAGAGCCGAGGCCTGAAGTCTCTGGTTGTAGGTGAAGCCGCGCTCTCCGTCATTCTCCTGGTGATGGCGGGCCTGGGCATTAGGGACTTTCAAGCGGTCATGGACGTGGAGCCCGGTTTTGAAACGGAGGGGATCCTCACGTTCGGCCTCTCTCTTCCTTCAGCAAAATACGAGGGGGAGGAGGCCATTCTACAGTTTTGGGAAGGGTACCTGGCTCAGATCCGGGCACTCCCAGGCGTCTCGTTGGCCGGGGTCACCTCGGCCACACCGATGGGTGGGCACTGGGGTCAATTTTTCCGGGCTGAGGGAGCTCCGGAGCTGGGCCCCGACGATGTGGCGCCGGTGACTCTCAACCGAGTCGTATCCCCAGGATACCTGGAGGCAATGGGGATCCGCCTACGCTCAGGCCGTTTCTTTTCCGAGGGGGATGGACGGGACGAGAACCGGGCCGTCATCCTCAACGAGACCTGGGCCCTGGCGAACTTTCCCGATGAGGATGCGGTGGGGCAGCGGATCCAGGCCACCTGGGAGGGGGCCCCGCTCATGACCGTGGTGGGCGTCACGGAGGATACCAAACATTACGGCCTCGACGAGGAGATGAGACAGGGGATCTTCCAACCCCTGGCACAGGTGCCGATCTCCGGCACCACCATCGTGATCAAGACCTCCCTGGATCCTCTCGGGCTGGTTCCCCAGGTCCGTCAGCTTACGAGAGACGCGGACCCTGACGTCCCCGTTGTCTTGCCCCGGACCATGCAACAGATCCTGGACGAATCCCTCTGGCCCAGGAAGATCGTGGCGTGGCTTTTCGGGGGGTTTGCGGTGATGGCTTTGGTTCTGGCCGTGGGCGGGATCTACGGGGTTTTGTCTTACACTGTCACGCAAAGGAATCTGGAGATCGGAATTCGCATGGCGTTGGGTGCCCAGAACCGGCAGGTGCTGGGGGAAGTCCTTCGCAGGGGGATGAGCCTGGTAGGGTTCGGCGTGGCACTGGGGTTGGCGGGGGCTTACGGCATGGCTCGGGCGATCTCCAGCATCTTCTACGGTGTCGGCACCGGAAGCTTGCTCCTCTATGGGATCGTGGTGGCGATACTCCTGGCGGTTGGAGCCTTGGCGAACTATTTCCCGGCCCGGAAAGCTGCCCGGGTCAGCCCCGTGGGGGCCCTCCGGTCGGGAGAATGACGGGACACATTCCCTTCCGCTCTGGGGTCGTTACTCGATCATCACCAGCCGGAGGTCCATCACGTTGGTGAGAGTGGGCCCTGTGATGAGGAGGTCGTCGAGGGGGCTGAAGAAGTTGTAGGAGTCGTTCTCGGCCAAATGGGAACAGGCGTCCAGCCCCCTGAGGCGGCCCCGGTCCACCGTGTCCCCATGGGCGAAGGCGCCTGCGGCGTCGGTGAGCCCGTCGGTACCGTCCGTGCCCCCGCTCATGATCAGCACCCGGTCCAGGCCTTCGATCTCCAGGGCCGAGGCCAGGGCGAATTCTTGGTTCCTGCCCCCTTTCCCATTCCCTCGGACCGTTACCGTCGTCTCCCCCCCGGAGATGATACAGGCGGGCGGGTGGACAGGGTTTCCGGATTTCAGGACCTCTTTGGCGATGGCAGCATGAACCCGGGCAACCTCCCGGGTCTCTCCCTCGACGAAAGAGGAGAGGACCAGGGGATTGTAACCCAGAGCGGCGGCCTTCTCCCGGGCTGCACGCACAGCCAGGGCATTGCTTCCCACGACAACGTTCTGGACCGTCTCGAATGCCGGATCTTGGGCCTTGGGCGTCTCGGGAATTTCCCCGCGGGCCCCTGCCTCCAGATGCCGAAGGGCTGCCGGGGGAATGGCCTCTGCGAGGTTGTAGCGGTTTAGGATCCGGAGGCTGTCGTAGTACGTGCTGGTGTCGGGGACCGTCGGGCCGGAGGCTATGGCATCCAAGTCGTCCCCGATGACGTCAGAAAGGATGAGGGAAATGAGGGTCGAGGGCTGCGCCAGGCCCGCCAGCTGGCCGCCCTTGATGCTGGAGAGGTGTTTTCGAACCGAGTTGATTTCGTGGATGGTAGCTCCGCAGTCCAGGAGGCGGCGGGTAACGTCCTGCTTGTCCCCGAGCGAAACCCCGTCCGCAGGTGCCGGCGTCAGAGCCGATCCGCCGCCGGAGATAAGGCAAAAGACCAGGTCCTCACTCGTGGTGTCAGCGAGGAACCGTATCATTTCTTTGGTTCCTCTCAGACCAGCTTCGTCGGGGACGGGATGGCCTGCCTCCACGACCTTGATGCCGCTCAGTGGGAACCGGTGGCCGTATTTTACGTTGATGATGCCGCCCGAGATTCGGGGTCCCAGGAGGTCGGTCAGGGGCTTGGCCATCACCGCCGAGGCTTTTCCCATGCCAACCACCAGGACTTCCCGGACCTTTCGGAGAGGGTAGGGGAGTCCATTCACCAGAAGCGTTCCCCCTTCCAATTCAAGATGTCTCTCGACCGCTTCAACTGGGTTCGCGGCCTGGAGCCCCGCCTGAAAGATGGTGAGGGCATCGCTTCGGAGTTTCGAGCCAGACATGGTTCTGCACCTCAGCGAGGGACGTGGGTTGGAAGGGGGCCATGTGAAATGTGAGTGGTTATCCAGGTAAAGTAGTTGTCCTGGCGGAAATTCGCGCTATAGATTGCCCGAAACCTCATTCTCGGCCCTTGGGAGATCCCGTCCATTGTCGTGGATAGCCCAAGCCACCGAAGCCGGCCTGGAGGGCCCCATGTTGGATCAACTGCTCGTCACTCTGGATGGGTCGGACTTTGGTGAGCATGCCCTTCCTTTTGCCAAATCCATCGCCGAGAAGACCGGGGCTTCTGTGAACCTTACCCACGTGAGTTGTTGCGATCCTCCCACAGACCTCCTCCAGAACACCCCCTTCCAATACGAGGGAGTGAGCATGGAGGCCTACGAGGAAAAGCACGCCGAGGAGCGACGGAGATACCTGGGTGAAAAAGCGGCGGTGTTGCAGGAGCAGCTTCCCGGATCGAAAGTCGACTCCACCCTCTTGGAGGGGTATGTGACGGAAGCCCTGGAACGTCAGGCCACCGCCATCGACGCCAAGATGGTGATCATGACCACCCACGGACGTACTGGGGTGAGCCGGGCCTGGCTCGGCAGCGTGGCCGACTCCCTCGTCCGACACAGCAGCTTTCCCCTTCTCGTCATCAGGCCCCTGAAAGACGGGGAGACCTTCCCCGAGGCTCGATTCAAGCATTTCCTGGTACCCCTGGACGGATCCCCCATCGGCGAGAAGATCCTGGAGCCTACGGTGGAGCTGGGAAAGGCAATGGGTGCCCGCTTCACCCTTCTTCACGTAGTTGCGCCCCACGTTACCGTAGGGGCTCGAGTGTCGCCCCTGCCGGCAGGCCACCTTCGGGAAAAGCTGGGGAAAGCTGAGGAATACTTGGGGGGCGTCACGGAAAGACTGAAAGGGCAGGGAATTGAAGCCGAGCCCCTCATCGACTCCCACTTTGCCCCTGCCCGGGCCATCCTCAAAACTGCTGAGGCCCGGAAGACGGACCTCATTGCCATCGCCACCCACGGTTATACCGGAGTAAAAAGGGCCCTGTTGGGGAGCGTTACCGACAAAGTCCTCCGGGCAGCCCAGTGGCCCCTACTCCTGGAGCGCCCGCCCTCTGATTGATTTCGGGCTTGTACCGAAACCAGGCGTTGATTGGTTTCGGGCTTGTACCGAAACCAGGCGTTGATTGGTTTCGGGCTTGTACCGAAACCAGGCGTTGATTGGTTTCGGGTGGGTACCGAAACCAGGCGTTGATTGGTTTCGGGTGGGTACCGAAACCAGGCGTTGATTGGTTTCGGGCTTGTACCGAAACCAGGCGTTGATTGGTTTCGGGTGGGTACCGAAACCAGGCGTTGATTGGTTTCGGGTGGGTACCGAA
>JBDHGR010000241.1:0-13489 GCA_039589815.1 Gemmatimonadota bacterium
CTCTAGAGGCGCCAGGGTGGCCTGGGTCAATGTGGACGGCCTGAATGATCTCGACCTGACTCAACAAATCGGTTCGGCTTTTGGACTCCATCCATTGGTCCTGGAAGACTTGGTTCATACGGGACAGCGGCCCAAGGTTGAGGAACACGAGGACTACTTTTTCGTCGTTCTCAGGATGCTCACCTTGGATGCCGGTGGGTTGAGCGTGAATAGTGAACAGGTAGGGATCATCTTCGGGAAAGGGTATGTCCTTTCATTCCAGGAGCGAGCGGGAGACGTATGGGAGGTCGTCAGGGAGCGAATCCGAGGAAAGGGCAGCCGCCTCCGAAGCCGTGGCGCAGACTTCTTAGCATATGCCCTCATCGATGCGGTGGTGGATCACTACTTTCACATTCTCGAAGGTGTCGCAGAGCAGGTAGAGAAGCTTGAAGAAGAGGTATTGGGATCACCTTCACAAGAGACGATGCACCGGATCCACAATCTCCGGCAGGAAATGTTGGTAGTCCGAAGGGCTGTTTGGCCCCTTCGAGATCTTGCCAACACTCTCCTACGGACCGAGTCACCGTTGATTGAGGACAGCACTGGGGTTTTCCTCAGGGATGTGTACGACCATACGGTCCAGGTGGTGGACTCAGCCGAGACTCTAAGGGACGTGGTTTCGGGCCTGATGGACCTCTATCTATCCTCAGTCAGCAATCGAATGAACGAGATCATGAAGGTACTGACTATCATGGCCAGCATCTTCATTCCTCTGACCTTTCTTGCAGGGATCTACGGGATGAACTTCGAGAGGATGCCGGAGCTTGGCGTTTCGTGGGCCTACCCGGCCCTCCTCGGGATTATGGGTGCCATTGGGATTGGGCTCCTAGTCTTCTTCAAGAAGCGTGGGTGGCTTTAGTCAGATTCTGCTTGGCCTCATCATTGATTCTTTACGTGATCGAAGGAGCGCACGATGAGTTGGCCTGATTTCCTCGCCACCCTGAACAACCTTGCCAACACCCGGCTCTTCACTCTAGCAGGGACCGAGGTGACCGCCGTCTCCATCCTCACCCTCGCTCTTATCCTATTGGTGTCGATATGGGTTTCCCGAATTCTCCGGCGGGTCACAGAGCGGTGGCTGCGGTCTCGAGTTGTAGCGGAGGAAGGGACGATCTCCACCACAAAAAGGCTCCTCCACTATGGCGTGATGCTCGTTGGCCTGGGCATCGGTCTTCAGACAATCGGGATCAATTTGGGGGCCCTTTTCGCTGCGGGTGCCGTTGTGGCGGTGGCCATCGGGTTCGCCATGCAGAACATCCTCCAGAATTTCGTGTCTGGGGTCATTCTGCTGGCTGAGCGCTCCATTACCGAGTCGGACGTGTTGGAAGTAGACGGTCGAATCGTACGAGTAATTAGCATGGGGACCCGGGCCACGGTAGCCCGGACCAGAGACGAGGAAGAGATCATCATTCCCAACTCCAACCTTGTCCAAAGCTCTGTCACAAACTACACGCTTGGCGATTCCCTCTATCGAATCCGGGCTAAGGTGGGTGTGGAGTATAGGTCGGACATGGACCAGGTCATCGAGGTCCTCAGCAAGGCCGGCCACTCGGTCCAGGAACGGGTCAAGGATCGGGATCCCATCATCCTCCTTCTGGAGTTCGGCGATTCCTCCGTCGTTTTCGAAGTATCCATTTGGGCCGAGGATCCGTGGGCGGCCCGAGTGACTCGCTCAGCCCTCAACATGGCCATCTGGAAGCACCTGAAGGAGAATGGCATCACGATCGCCTTCCCCCAATTGGATGTGCACTTTGACGATCGTCCATCAGGGGCCACCCCCCCTCCAGGGAACGGACCGGGGAAGCGGCCGGGGACACGTCAGCCAGACTAAGGATCCCGCTTGGCCCTACTCGGAATCCGGCTCATCCAAGTCCGAAACCAGAAGATTGGTGGCGAGATGGTCATGCAGGCGGGATAGTAGGCTGTCGTCCGGAAGCTTCCCGATCACTCTCTCCATCTTCTGAAAAGCGCTTTCGCTTGGGAAAGCCAGGTGGGCCACTGGGTCACCCGGGGACACCGCAGGGAGGGTGGTCATTCCCAAGACAATGGCATCCCGGGGGGCCAGAAGGGTATCCAGGTCCTGGCCTGCCAGGCTCGTGTTGGTGGCTATCGGTTGGTCCTTTTCCACCGTGGCACCGGGACCAACGTGGAACTTCAGGAAACCACCCTTTTCGGCCCGCATCCATTTGGTTTCTTCGGCGACCACCCGGAAGGCCGGATCAACAATGTCGCCCTCGATCATCTTGAGTCCCACCAACACATTCTGGATGCCCCGGAGAGCATACTCGACGACCCCAGGTTCCACCTTCCAGACTTCTCCCGCTTCAAGGATCATGGTGGCACACCCAACATTCACCGCGGCTCGGCGAAGGCTCCCTTCGGGTCCCGGCGTATTCAGAAGAAGCTCGGCCCCGAAAAGAGTAGCGAGCCGAGCAGTGGCTTCCTGCTCCATATCCGCGCGGGCGTTGGGGTAGTTCGTTCGCCTTACGGCAGCGGAATGTAGATCGATCCCGTAGTCACACCGCGCCACGATGTTTTGGAAGATCACATTCGCCAGCCGACCTGTAAGGCTTCCGGTCTTAGACCCCGGAAACGAACGATTCAGGTCCCGCCGGTCTGGGGAATACCGGGATAACTGCTCAAAACCCAGGATGTTCACGACAGGAACCAACACGAGGCTTCCCGCGAGGAGTTCAAAAGGCTCCTCCTGGATGATATGCCGAATCGTGCCAGTTCCATTGATTTCATCCCCGTGGACAGCAGCTGAGATAAACACCGTTGGCCCTGGATCATGCCCTCTCCAGACATGGACAGGGACCCGAATTGAAGTGCCGCTATAACTCTTGCTCACCGTCAATTGGAGGTCTGCCCGCTCCCCAGGACGGACCTTTCGACCCAGCCACTTTCCCACGTCCTTTCGGACCTTCTTTGCCATCAGGAAGGCTCCCCTGGATTTGGGATGTCGGTGTCCAACGGTTTGATTGTTGGCCGCTTCCGTCGCCGTCGGGCAGGAACGAGGTCTCGCATCTCATCGAGCTTCCCAAAACAGAGGAGGCGGTCGTCCACTTCGAGGACCCTGCTCCCTTTGGGGTTTGGAACGACAATATGATCCCGATGAAGGGTCAAAACCACGATGTCCCTCTCTCTTAGATCCGACTCCGCGATTGTCTGCCCCACCAAGGTGGATCTTTCCCCCAGGTGGAGCTCGGTCACGCCGTAACTAGCGCTAATCGTGAGCCGCTGCCGTACGTCGAGCTCCGGGAAGTTCACCTGTCCCTCTATGAAGTCGATGATCGCTCCAGCCACGTCCAGTTTCGTCGCGCCCTCGATCCCCTCAAGCCCAGGTGACGAGTTCACTTCCATGACCTGGGGGCCGTCCTTCCCTTCTAGCATGTCTACGCCAGCCACCTTCAAACCCAAGATCTGAGCTGACCGTACAGCGGTATCTGTGTAGGCCGGATCCAGGTCAACGTGCTCCGCAACACCCCCTCTATGAACGTTACTTCGGAAATCCCCTCCTTGAGCGGTTCTGCGCATGGCGGCAACAACCCGGTCTCCCACGACAAATGCGCGGATGTCTCTTCCGGAGCTCTCCCCGACGAATTTCTGTATCAGGACGTTCTGCTTTGTGCTTTGCAAGGTCTCGATGATGGCCTCAGCAATCTTCACCGAGTCGGCCAGGATCACCCCCACTCCCTGAGTCCCCTCCAACAGCTTGATGATGACGGGGGCCCCGCCGACCCTCTCAATTGCTGGGAGGACGTCCTGCTTCCTGCGCACAAAGGCAGTATGGGGGATACCAATGTCATGACGGCTGAGGATCTGAAGGGCGCGGAGCTTGTCCCTGGAATTAGAGATTCCGTGGGCCGGGTTGGGAGTGTACACGTCGAGTTGCTCGAACTGCCGTACCACCGCCGTTCCGAAATAGGTGACGGACGCTCCGATCCTGGGGAGAATCGCATCATACTGGCTCAGGCGTTCGAGCCCAAAATACAACTCTGGCGAACCGTATTCCACTTCCAGCGAAAACCGCAACGTATCCAGGACCTTCACTTTGTGGTTCCGCTCCAAAGCAGCTTCCCGGAGGCGTCGCGTGCTGTAAGCACGTGGAGACCGAGAGAGGATCGCGAGTTTCATCGCTTCACCCTCCGTGAAAGAGAACGCTTTTCTTTGGTGCGTTTTCCGCCGTAATAAGACCCCCCCGGATCCACAACAAAACGCCGGCGGATCGCTTGCCGCCCCAGAAGCATCCTAAAACCCATGGAGTCCCTTCGCGTCAATGTGAGCTCTATGGGCCACCTTTGGCCGAGGAGCTCAACCGTGGTCTTCACCACGGGGCGAAGCTTCGTCTTTCCACCAGAGTCCCGCACTTTCCGCCGAGCGAGGAGCGGGAGTTCCGCTGCGATCGTGGGGTAGGAGCGCCTCTGCTCAGGGTGAATCGAGAATCGTACGTGGACGATTCCGTCCCGCTCGAATTCCTCTACGTCAAAAGCATGCAGGGAAGATGTTCGGGCCCCAGTGTCCACCTTTACTTTTATGGTACCAACTCCCAGGTCCGGGAGGCCCACCCACTCTCTCCATCCGATTATGGGTCTGGTCAGGGCCCCCTTCATTTTCCGGCTCGGGAGTGACATGCTGGCCTCGGGTTATTCGGGAATGATGGAGTGGGAAGAGCGGGTCCCGCTCACATTCAAGTCTCGCCTCCCGAGTCTATCTTATCCAGTTTCTCTATTCGTCCAACCGCTCCACGACGGTCGACACACCCATCCCCACGCCAACGCACAGGGTGGCCAAGCCAAAATACGGCCGAGACTCGCCATGGGCCCGTCGCTTCCAGGATGCGGGCGCCGGAACATCCCAGGGGATGCCCAAGAGCAACCGCGCCTCCGTTGACATTGGTGATCGCGGGGTCCAACCCGAGCTTTCGCATAACGCCAAGGGTCTGGGCGGCAAAGGACTCATTTACCTCCACGAGCCCTATCTCGTCGAGGGCCAGCCCCAGGCGGGCAAGGAGCTTTTCCGAGGCCGGCACGGGGCCGTACCCCATGACTCCCGGATCCACACCCGCCACCGCCGAACCCAACCATCGGGCTATCGGCTTAAGTCGCAGTTCGTCGGCTTTCTCACGGGTCATGAGAAGAACGGCCGCGGCTCCGTCGTTTATGCCGCAGGCGTTTCCGGCTGTGACAGTCCCGCCAGCCCGAAACACAGGCTTCAATTGCGCCAATCGTTCCAGATCGAGATCCAGATGAAACCGTCCCCCATCTCGCCGATAACGGGGGTGTTCGTCGGTATCCACCTGGATCGGATCGCCTTTTCGTTGGGGAACCGGAATGGGAACGATCTCATCTTTGAACCGTCCAGCGTCCAAAGCATCCACGGCCCGCCGATGGCTTTCCAGCGCAAAGAGGTCCTGATCTTCCCGCTTGATGCCCATATCCTCAGCGATGTTTTCCGCCGTCTCTCCTAATGAGATGATGGGATAAAGGGCATCCAGTTTCGGATTATTGAACCGCCATCCCACGGTTGTGTCCCACATCTTTGGATGGCCTACGGGTTGTGGCCGTTCCGGTTTCGGCATGGACCAAGGGGCCCGACTCATGCTTTCGACTCCCCCCGCCACAAACACATCGCCTTCCCCGACCACAACGGCCTTGGCCGCTTGGTTCACGGCCTCCAGACCCGAGGAGCAATTCCGGTTCACTGTGACCCCGGAAACCGTTACCGGCCAACCGGCCAGGAGGAGAGCCATTCTGGCCACATCCCGGTTGTCTTCCCCCGCCTGATTCCCGCATCCTATGTAGACATCCTCGACCACGACCGGGTCAATGCCCGTTCGTGCCACAAGCCCTTTTAGGACTTCTGCCAGAAGGTCGTCGGGGCGAACACTAGAAAGGCCCCCGTTGTGTCTCCCCACAGGAGACCGGACACCGTCGATGATCACGACTTCTTTCATCGGTTCAACTCCTCCACGAACTCCCCGATACGTTCTGCAACGATCTGGAGGCGTGGGTGGTGATTCTGAATGAACCTCTCCGGGTCGGGGTCCGCCAAAAAGGCGGCGACCAAAGCATCAGCTTGTTCGTCGGTAGCCAGGTCGATGAAGGAAGACGAGATCCTGAGGCAAAAGTCACGGACGGAGTTGAAAGCCGATCCGGGAAGTGCAGCGATCTCGTATTCCTCCAGCAGGTGGAGAGCAAGCTCCTCGTCATTGGGAATGCCCCTGGCTGCTAGGGCGTCCCTCCAGGCATCGAAACAGGGGAAGATGTAGAACCCCCCCGACGGCTCCACGCACTGGACACCGAGGCTAACCATGAGGTCATAGAGGAACCGGGTCCGGATGGCGTGCATCCCTGAACACAGCTTCACGTAGTCCTCGATATCCGGATCTCCGCTATACGCCACCAGGGCAGCGTACTGTACCGGGGCTGCCACGCAGGACCACACGTTGGTGGAGATGCTGGTGAGGGCTTTTGCCAGGGCTCGCCCACCCTTGGTGGGTGGAACCACGGCCGTGCCGAAGCGCCATCCGCCCAGGGAGAGATCCTTGCTCAAACCACCGGTCACCTGGGTCCCCACCTATCCTGAAGATCAGTACCTGGTTGGATCGGCTGCCCTCCAGGAGGCACTTCAGAATTCACACCATGACATGGGGAATCCTGAGGTTCTGATACATGGTGCCCGTGGGATTCCCTGGATTGTTCAGGATCAGAACCTCAGGATTCCCCATGTCATGGTGTGAATTCTGAAGTGCCTCCTGGAGGGCAGCCGATCCAACCAGGTACTGATCTTCAGGATAGGTGGGGACCCAGGTGACCGGTTGGGGACCCAGGTGACCGGTTTCCCCAGGAGGTGGACCTGGGGTGCGTAGGTTACCCAGGAAGGCTGGGGAATGATGATCTCCTCGCCCAGGCATTGCAGGGCCGTGAAGATCAGAGATTTGCTCCCGGGGCCCGTCACGACCTGATCCGAGGCCACATCGAGATCGAAAACCCGGCCATAGTGTTCTGCGATAGCCTTCCTGAGCTCGGGTATCCCGGCAGCCGGCAGGTAGCTCCGCTTCTGCACATTTCGGCACAGCGCCTCTGCGATCTTGGGGTGTACGGGGAACCGTGATTCACCGAAGGCCAGGTGAAATACATTTTGACCCACAGCCCACATCTCCTTCACCCGGTCGTTGATGGACAGGGTGGCTGAAACCTTTAGGCCTCGGACACCGGCTCGGGAGAACCGGATGGGCCTGAAGCGCTCTACCACGGCCGTGGCTCCTAGTGGGATTGTGGAGGGTCTGCGGAGTGCGGTCCCAACGGCGAAAGAATGCATCCGAAATCGAGCATCGGGAAGAGGGAGACCCTACTTTGTTTTCGCGTTTGGAAGCGGGGTGTCGAATCACTTCAAGGAAGTTCTCGGGCGACTATTGCGGCGCCGGCTTTTCACAGTATTTTTCCTCGCCCCAAAATCGGCTGACGGTCGCCGACCATTCTTTCGCCACCATTTCGCGGAAGGGTGTACCATGGCCACGCCATTTCTCTGGTCCGACGTCGATAGCTTCCTTGGCCCCATTGGTTTTCAGCCTGAAGAGTTGGCTGGCCTGACCGTCAGAGGGCGGGACGAATGGGAGGAAGAAGAGGATTGGGAGGACGACGATGATGGGGAAGAGAACCAAAGCTGGGACGATGAAGATGAAGAGGACAACGATTGGGACGATGAGGAGGACGAGGGAGATGACTGGGGCTCCTGACACACGCTCCTCCTTGGATCATGGTTGTTCTCCGGATTCTGCGCCTTCTTCCCGAGGTCCTTGATCCATGGCCCGAGGAAACCGATTCGTTCCGCGTAAGATGTTCTTCACAAAGGGGAACGGGGTACACCGCGAGAAGCTCACCAGCTTTGAAATGGCCCTCAGGGATGCCCATATCGCAAGATATAATCTAGTCCGAGTCTCCTCGATCTTTCCCCCGCACTGTGAGATCGTTGGCCGGGAAGAGGGGAGTGAACTCCTCTCTCCCGGCCAGGTAGTCTTCTGCGTGTTGAGCGAAGCTGCGACAAACGAGCCGAGTCGGAGGGTTGCCGCTTCCATCGGTCTAGCAGTCCCTGCGGACAACGCCAAGTACGGCTATATCTCTGAGCATCACGCCTTTGGTCAGAGTGAGAGAGGCGCCGGAGACTATGCGGAAGACTTGGCGGCTTCGATGCTGGCTACGGTCCTGGGAGTACCTTTCGATCCGGCAGAAGCCTGGGATGCCCGCAGGGAACAGTGGCACTTATCGGGTCACGTCGTCACTTCGCAAAACCACACAGCAGTCGCCGAAGCACCTGAGGACGGAATGTGGGTCACGGCGGTGAGCGCTGCGGTCTTTTGCGGGTAGGGCAGGACGATCTCAACCTCCAAAGTCGGGTCTCATCATTTGGCCCGGATTGCTTGCCAGGACATCGGCAACCAATTTCCGGTACATTGGCATGTTTCTGCCGAATCGACTCCGAATAGCTGATTCGGATAGGCTCCCGGTCAGGAAGAGAGGGCTTCCCGATGATCTTGCGCGTGGTCTTGGCGGCCCAGGATCGCACCCTTAGGAACCGAATCGCCAGGCTTTTGGCTTCCGATGACGTGCTGTTAACCCCTGCACCGTCGCTCCGAAGACTCATGGCAGCTCCGGAGGCGCAGAACTGCGATGTGATTGTTGCCGCTGCAACGCCCGTTGATCCTGATCCTGCCGAGGTCCTCGAGGCGACAGCCGTCCTCCTCGGCCGGCCGGACGTCATCTGTTTGACAGATGGTGAGGATCGAGGAGAAGAGGCTCGCCTCCTCGCCGCAGGTGCCATCGCGGCGGTACCGATCGGATTGCCGGATAAAGAACTCAAGGGAGTCCTCCAGTCCATCTTCCAGAGGAGGAGGGACCTCCATGCAACGGACCCAGACAAACCTTCAACACCGGCCCCCCCACCGCCGGAAAGCATCGCGATGGTTGAGCTTCTTGCACTCGCGGACCGGGTGGCCACCGGCGACTCCTCCGTCCTGGTTCTGGGTGAGACCGGTACGGGGAAGGAGTGGCTTGCCCGCCGACTCCACGAACGTTCCCCGCGGGTGGGAGGAACGTTCGTTCCTGTGAACTGTGCCGCAATCCCTGAGGGCCTGGTGGAGAGCGAGCTCTTCGGCCATGTGAGGGGAGCCTTTACAGGCGCCATCCGATCGAAAAGAGGTCATTTCGAGGTAGCCCACGGTGGTACGCTGTTTTTGGACGAAATCGCCGATATTTCGCCCGCCGCACAGGGCAAACTCCTCCGTGTCCTACAGGATCACGAGGTCCAGCCAGTAGGGAGCGAGCGGGCGATGCAGGTCAACGTGCGGGTGATCGCCGCCACAAACCGCAACCTGGAAGAAGCCGTAAATGAAGGAAGCTTTCGACAAGATCTCTACTATCGCCTCGCGGTCATCACGCTGAATCTCCCCCCACTCCGAGAGCGGCGAGAAGACATCCCCGGACTGGTTGAGGTATACGTGCGGCATTTCGCCACACGCCTTGGGCGACCGAACCCCCAAGTGTCCGCCAGCACTATTGAGGCCTTGTCTGGTTATGCTTGGCCCGGGAACATCCGCGAGTTGATCAATGTTGTCGAACGGGCTGTTCTCCTCAACTCGGGCCCCGAGCTGGAGTTGGTTAGCCTTCCGACGAACATCTGGGTCGATCCGCACCTGTCCAACGGGGATCCATTACCCCATCCTCATCCGTACGCCGAAGCCCGGAGAGAGGCCATCAGGGCTTTTGAGATCCGATATCTCACTGCCCTCCTTGAAGCGACACACGGACGGGTCGGTGAAGCAGCTAGAAAGTCTGGGATGAGCCTTCGGTCACTCTACTCAAAGATGAAAGCACATCGACTCCGCAAGGAGGACTTCCGAGACTAAACCGGCATCCTCGGGCGGGCGCTGTCGCTCGTCCCCTTCAAAGGCTTGCAGGGCCCGGGCGTCGTGAACGTTTTGGAGCCGCTGCCTGCCCGAGGAGCCAGACGAATTTGAACAGCCTACTCCCCACTCTCAATCTCTTCACCGTAACTGTGTTCCCACCAAATCGGAGTGTCGCGGTCCAATTCCTCCTCGGGAAAGTCAGGTCTTTCCCGAACCTTGTCAGGACTTTCAGCCCTTCTTGCCCCCCGCCAGCTCTTCCGAGTGCCGTCGTTTTCAACCAGAGGCCGTTTCTTCTTCGACATCAGATCTCCGCCTTTGCCCGCCCTGTCATCGACAGCCCCCCGTAGGGCGGTCCCATCTGGTCCGGGGGGTCCTGGGGTCTGAGCTAAGGAAGAGCAACGGGTGTGCCAATCGCGTTGAGGAAATCAAGGATCCTCACTGGTGCCCGGCCGTAGTTCAAGGACGGCCGTTTTCTGCCCATCTCACCGAATTCATGATCGGCGAAATATTGCCGGATACCACGCATCTCTTTACCGAAAAGGCATAAAAATGCCGAGTCGAAGTAGGCGGACGGGTTTGGAGGATGCCTTGATAGGACCCCTTGGAGACGGCTGGCTTCCCCCCGAAAACGGCGCAACTGAAAGCCGATCACCGTCACACCCGCTCATAGATACGAGGTGTCTGGGCCGACGTCCTGGAAGCACCTGAGAAGAGGTGGGCACTCAGGCATGGGAGTTGCCCTATTCCACTCCATTAGCACTTCAGGTCCGAGAGTGCCACCGGGCCAATAATCCCGAAACCATGAACCCACACACAGGATGACACGATGGCCAAGAAAAGAGTCGCAACCAAGGTCCAACCACTGAGTGACCGGGTCGTTGTCAAACCACTGGAAGAGTCAGAGCAGATGAAGGGAGGGCTTTACATCCCCGACACTGCAAAAGAAAAGCCCATGCAGGGCAAGGTCATCGCTGTGGGGCCTGGAAAACTCTCCGATGAGAACCAACGGATCACTCCGGACGTTGAGGCTGGCCAGACGATTCTGTACGGGAAGTACAGCGGGACCGAGGTCAGCGTGGACGGGGAGGAGTACCTGATCCTCCGTGAGTCCGACATTCTGGCCGTGATTACCTGAACCGGACTCCCCGGTCTCAGCAAATGCGTAAGGAGAAAAAGAGATGGCAGCAAAGGAACTTTGGTTCGACGTAGAAGCACGTGCGCGCCTAAAGGTTGGTGTCGACAAACTCGCCCGGGCAGTAAGGGTGACGCTCGGCCCCAAGGGCCGAAACGTGATACTGGATCGGAAATTCGGTTCTCCCACCGTGACCAAGGACGGTGTCTCGGTGGCCAAAGAGATCGAGCTCGAGGATCCCATCGAAAACATGGGCGCTCAGATGGTAAAGGAAGTAGCCACCAAGACCTCTGATGTAGCTGGTGATGGAACCACCACCGCCACGGTTTTGGCCCAGGCCATCTTCGGCGAAGGCCTGAAGAACGTTACCGCTGGAACGAATCCCATGGGCATCCGTCGGGGCATCGACAAGGGCGTGGCCGTTGTGGTCGAGGAGCTGAAGCGTGTCTCGCGGGAGACCAAAGGAAAGAAGGAGATAGCCCAGGTCGGAACCATCTCCGCCAACGACGACAAGGAGGTCGGTGACCTCATTGCCGACGCCATGGAAAAAGTGGGGAAGGACGGCGTCATCACGGTGGAAGAGGCCAAGGGCCTGGAGACCACCCTGGAGACCGTGGAGGGGATGCAGTTCGACCGAGGATACCTCTCCCCTTACTTCGTTACGGATCCCGAGCGGATGGAGGCTGTTCTGGAGGACGCCACGGTCCTCATCCATGACAAGAAGATCTCCTCCATGAAGGACCTCCTTCCGATCCTGGAAAAGGTCGCTCAGGTGGGTAACCCTCTTCTGATCATCGCAGAGGACATCGAAGGCGAGGCCCTGGCCACCCTGGTGGTGAACAAGCTTCGGGGGACCCTGAAGGTCTGTGCCGTCAAGGCTCCGGGCTTCGGCGATCGGCGGAAGGCCATGCTTCAGGACATCGCAGTGCTTACCGGCGGTCAGGTCATCTCTGAGGAAGTCGGGTTCAAGCTCGAGAACGCCGTGACCAGCGACCTGGGAACCGCAAAGCGGGTCGTCATCGACAAGGACGACACAACCATCATCGACGGAGGGGGTGAAGTCGACAAGATCAAGGGCCGCATTGAGGAGATTAGGGTCGCCACCGACAAATCCACCTCCGACTACGACAAGGAGAAGCTCCAAGAGCGTTTGGCCAAGCTGGCCGGCGGGGTGGCAATCATCAACGTTGGCGCCGCAACCGAAACCGCGATGAAAGAGAAGAAGGCCCTCGTAGAGGATGCCCTTCACGCAACCCGAGCTGCCGTGGAGGAGGGTATCGTTCCCGGCGGCGGCGTGGCTCTCCTTCGCACTCAGGCCGTGCTGGACAAGATGAAACTGGAGCGGGAGGACGAGCAGATCGGGGTCCAGATCCTTCGGCGCGCGCTAGAGCACCCCATCCGGTTTATCGCGGAAAACGCCGGTGCTGAAGGCAGCATCGTCGTAGATAGGGTCCGCGCCAAGAAGGGTGGCTTCGGCTACAACGCCCAGACCGATGCGTACGAGGACCTCGTCACGGCTGGCGTAATCGATCCTACAAAGGTGGTGCGCACCGCCCTCCAGAACGCCGCATCCATCGCCGGCCTTCTCCTCACCACCGAAGCTGTCGTAGTAGAGAAGCCGATGGATGAGAAGATGCCTCCTATGCCCGGTGGCGGAATGGACGGGATGTACTAAGGGACCCGTTTTGCGCGTGTCCGGTCGCGGAGGAGGGTGGTGACACCGTCCTCCCGACCGGATGGTCCGCGGAGCCGAGGTTGCCCTGACTCCAGGAGAGGGGAAATGAGTGAGCCGTGGGAGGCCTATTTCAAATCCGTCAAAGGCGAAACGGACAAGCTGAGGATGGCTGAACCCCCCATCGATCCCGAAAGCGATGAATGGAAGGAACTCTTGGCAGCATTCGAGACAGCCAAGGCCTCAACTTCAGAACTCCTCATCCGGGATCAGGGATGGTTTAGGAGTGCAGCAATCCACCTGGTAGAGGAGTTCCTCCGGACCAGTCTTGACTGGTTGGATTTGGGACGGGAATTAGGATTCGCCGGCCTGAGGGTGCGGCTGCGACACCGTTACGAGGATTGGCTGATGCAATGAGTCGGACAGGAATATGCGTTATTGGGGTGTCCAGCCTGACACAATCGTCCTTATGCGGGCACCCGAAACGAGAGAAGACCCTTTTCCTAATGAGACAACCAAGGAGGGAGCCAGGATGCCAAATCCGATGAGGGTTGCGCCCAATACAGTGGCGTATGCAGACCGAGAGCAACACAAGCTAGTAATGGAGTTCGCCATTCCAGGAGCACCAACCGACACCATCGATCTGAAGATCCTGCCAGACAGCGTCCACCTGACAGCGCCAGCAAGAGACATCGAGTATGTCTCAGCGCAGGCTTTAGCTTCGCCGGTGAAACCTGAG
>JBDHGR010000242.1:0-6713 GCA_039589815.1 Gemmatimonadota bacterium
CGTTCACCGGAGTATCGCTGAAGGCGAAGGACGTAAAGACCGTCCCCCTGGGAGATCGCCGACTGGCCTGCACCTTGACCCTTAGACTTCCCCTGGGACTGGACACCCGAGCGTACTCCCCATCGGAAAGGCCCCAAGCCACGACGTCTTCGGGGTGGACCTCCAGCGTTTCCTCCGATAGGAGATAATCGATCCCTGCGGCCCTTCCGGTCTGGGTCCGGGTGTGGTAGGACTGGAGTCGTCGGCCGGTGGTGAGCCAAACCGGGTATTCTTCGGAGATCACCTCCGCCGGGTCCCTGTACTCGATGATCTTGAAGATCCCACGCCCGATGGGAAATCCATCCTCGTGGAGCCGGGGAGTCCCTGGATGGTCCGCATCAGGTACAGGCCAGTTGAGGCCTGGTCCCTCGGAGATCCTTTCCCAGCTAAGGCCCTGGTATATGGGCATGAGGGAGCAGGCCTCATCGAACACGTCTCCCGCATCCTTCCAATCGAAGCCCTGGAACCCCAGCCGTTGGGCGATCTGGGCCACGATCCACCAGTCCGGTTTTGCCTCGCCCGGAGGCGGCACGGCTTCCCTGACTCGTTGCACCCGGCGCTCCGTGTTCACGAAGGTCCCGTCGGTTTCGGCCCAACCCGTTGCAGGCAACACTACGTCGGCCAGCTCGGCTGTCTCCGTCATGAAGAGGTCGATCACGACCAGATGCTCCAGAGCCTCGAGAGACTTCCGGATGAGGTTGACGTCCGGGTCCGAGACCAGGGTGTTTTCTCCGTCGATGAGGATCGCGTGGTAATTCTCACCACCCTCTTCCAAGGCCGTAACCTTGGTGGGCCCAATCTCCAGGGAGATCTCTCGGCCCCAAGCCGCTTCGAATTTGGCCTGGTTCTCCGGCTCGAAGACCTTCTGGAACCCTGGGTAATTGTTCGGGGAGGCCCCCATGTCACCTGCCCCCTGGACATTGTTCTGGCCCCTCATGGGGTTGATACCCGTCCCCTCCCTTCCGACGTTTCCGGTCATGAGCGCCAGATTGGAAAGGCTCATGACGTTATCCACGCCGGAGATATGCTCGGTGATGCCCAGTGTGTAGTAGATCGCACCCTTATCAGCCGAGGCGTACCAAATGGCGGCCTTTTCGATGTCCTTGGCCGGCACACCCGTGATGGACTCGGCCCATTCAGGGGTGAACCTCTCCACATGCGTCAAGAACTCCTCGGCATGGGCGGTCTGCTCGGCGATGAAGGCCTCGTCTACCAAGCCCTCCCGGTGAATCACGTGGGCCATGCCCAGGAGCAAAGCAGCGTCGGAACCCACGCGCAGGGGCAGGTAGAGGTCCGCCAACTCCGTGAGCTTCACCCGCCTCGGATCGGCTACGATGAGCTTGGCGCCTCTGGACAGCCCCTGCTTGAGTCGGGTCGCCGCCACAGGGTGGGCTTCCGTCATATTGGTCCCGATGGCGAAGACGACATCGGGCTTATCCATGTCGGCCAGAGGGTTGGTCATCGCTCCCCGACCGATGGTGGCCGCCAGACCGGCGACTGTGGGAGCGTGTCAGGCACGGGCGCAGTGGTCGATATGATTCAGCCCCCACCCAGCCCGCATGAGCTTCTGCATGGCGTAGGCTACTTCGTTGGGTGCCCGGCCCGAAGCGATGCCGTAGATCGCCTCAGGCCCATGGTCCTCCGCCACCTTTCGGAAGCCATCCGCCGCCCGATCCAGGGCCTCATCCCAGGTTGCCGGAACCAGGGCCCCGGCCTCATCCCTGACCAAGGGCATCAACAGCCGATCATCGTGCTGGACGAAATCCCATGCGAACTGGCCCTTGACACATAGGGCTCCCTCGTTGGCCGGCCCGTCCATGGCGGGTTGGACAGCGATCATGGTTCCGTCCCGGCTGAGGACGTCCACTGAACAACCCACTCCACAGTAGGGGCAGATGGTCCGGGTCTTTCGGGTTTCGCCCGGGATATCTTTACGGCTCAAAGCCTTCAGGTCGGCCAAAGCTCCGGTGGGGCACGTTTGCACACACTGGCCGCAAAAAGTGCACTCCGATTCCTTCAACACGCCGCCGAATTCCACCGTGATCTGGGTGTCGAAGCCCCGGTTCCTGATGGAGATTGCGTAATCGCCCTCCTGCTCTTCGCAGACCCTCACGCAGCGGTAGCAGGAGATACAGTTATCGTAATCCCTCAGAATGAAGGGGTTCGGGTCATCCTGTCGGCTCCTCCCGGACGTCTTTCCGTTGAACCTGCCCGTCCGGGCTTCGTATCGATCTACAAGGCCCGCCAGCTCCTGTGACGCAAACCCGGAAAGGGGGTCCACGTCGATTTCCCGGTTCTCCGAAGCCACCATCTCCAGGAGGACCTTCCTGTGTTTCTCGAGCCGGTCGCCCTTGGTTGAGACCACCATCCCGGCTTCGGCTTGGGTGGTACAGGAAGCCACGGGATTCCCCCAACCTTCCACCTCCACCACGCAGAGCCGACAACCCCCGAAAGCCTCCAGACGAGCGTCGTAACAGAGGGTGGGGACATGGCGTCCACACCGATCTGTGATCTCGAACAGGGTCTCCCCCGGCTCGAACCGGACGGCCTCCCCGTCCAAGGTGATCTGAGGCCGGTTCTTCCCGTTCTTCTTCATTCTCAAAGCTTCGGACATGCGGTCTTCCTCTTGCTGACGATCCGAGAGGGGCTAACCGACCGCCGGTTACCCCAGGGTGGCATGCACATGCCTGGCCACCTCATCCGGGAAGTACCGAAGGAGGGATTCGGTGATCAGGGGAGCCGCCATTCCCAGGCCGCAGGCGCTGATTTCCTTCATGGTCTGTCCCAGATCGGCAACCTCCGATGTCCAGGCCAAAAGCTCTCCCGGTCCGGCCTCACCCGCCAGGCGTTCCGTCAGCCTTCGGGTTCCGATCCGACAGGGGAAACACTTCCCACAGGACTCTTCCGCGAAGAACTCCATGGCCATCCGGGCCACGCCTACCATATCTCTGGTGTCGTCGAAAACCATGATCCCTCCTGCCCCCAGAAATGACCCCTTTGCACGGATGGCGGGTTCGTCCAGAGTAACGGTCAGGTCATCGCCGGCCAGAAAACCGCCCGAAAGGCCCGCCATGGTGACGGCTTGAACGGTCCGTCCGTCCCCTGCACCGCCACCCAACTCCTGGAGGAGGACTTCCAACGGAAACCCCATGGGAACTTCGTAGTTGCCGGGTTGCCTAATATCCCCCGACAAACTGATGACCTTCGTTCCGGCGTGGCCGTTCATCCCGAGATCCCGATACCAGGTTCCTCCGTTCCTCAGGATAGGCGGCACGCTGGCCAGGGTTTCCACATTGTTCACCACGGTGGGCAGATCCTCGAATCCGTGGGTGACGGGATAGGGTGGCCGATTCCGCGGGAAAGGGTGCTTTCCCTCCATGGAATTCAGGAGGGAGGTCTCCTCCCCGCAGATGTAGGCGCCGGCTCCCCTCCGAACGTGGATCCGGAAGGAAAACTCAGTCCCCAGAATCCCTTCCCCCAAGAAGCCGGCATACTCGGCTTCCTGGATTGCCTCCTCGAGAATCTTCTCGGTATTCGGATACTCGTAACGGAGGTAGATGAACCCACGGGGCGCACCCGTGACGAATCCGGCGAGGACCATGCCTTCCAGGATCGCATGAGGATCGTGGTCCATGAGGGCCCGGTCCTTGAAACAACCTGGCTCCCCTTCATCGGCATTACACACGATGGATTTCGGATCTCCCGGTGCCTCCCTGACGGCTTTCCACTTCCGCCAGGTCGGGAACCCGGCACCGCCCCGTCCGCTGAGGCCACTGGATTCCAACTCCTCCAGAAGGCTTCCCGGATCCGTCTTCCCCAGGGCTCTCTCCAAGGCCTGGTATCCCCCGGTGGCTCGATACCCGGCCAGGCCCCGGCCGGATCGCTCCCTGATCTGAGCGAAGACACACTCTTCGAAACCCTCTGGAGGCGAACCTGGCAGAGGGGAGGGCCGTGCTTCCAGGGAGCGCGCCTCCGTTCCTGTCAGGGCTTGGGAGCCCCGGAGGACGGGGATGGGATCGTCACACCTTCCGGCGCAGGGCATGCCATGGCCCCCGCTTGCCACCAACTCCGCCAGGAGGCCCAGCGACCCTTTCTGGACACACACCGGTCCCGTGCAGATCCGGGGCTCTTCACGGCCTCCCGGCTCCATGGAAAAGTGATGGTAGAAAGTCACGGTTCCATAGAGGTCCGCCAGGGGAACTTTCAGGGATTTGGAGACGGCCCTGAGGGCCTCTTCCGACAGGTGTCCGTCACGATCGTGGAAGGCGTGGAGGATGGGGAGAAGAGGGGCAGGTTCCCTCGACCACTCGGCGAAAATCTCTTCGTTCGTCCGTACTCCCATCAAGGCCTCCAAGCCAGGGGAAGAGGCCGCCAGACATCCCGGAGCGTGAGGGAACCGTCAGAGAATGATGGCCAGCGGCAGAAGGACCAGGTATCCAAGTACGAGAAGGAGGGGGGCGGCCGTGATCGAGCCCTTTGAAAGAAGAAGATAGCCCAACGCCACCACAAGAATTCCGGCGACGCCCAGAACCCCATTGATGGTTGAGAATCGAAGGGGCGCTTTCGAGCTCGCCCCGCTCTTCGGTGTCTCCGTCTTCGTTACCATAATCCGGTGCAATCCTACCTAAAAAGGACCGGGCGGGTCAAGGAATATCCCCACCCCTCTCCTCAAGTTGAAACTTCTCGATGAGTCTGGCGAGACGAGACCGGGAGATTCTCAACAGGCGAGCAGCCTCACTCTTGTTCCAGCCCGTGTGCTCCAGGACTCTGAAAACCTGTCGTCCGATGGCGCCATCAAGGGTCCAGTCCGGCCGGCCGGGTCCATCCGGTGGTAGGGGTCCCCGACCACCTGTTCCGTCCCAAGCAAGTCCGCGGTCCCCCTCGCCACCTTCAACGACCTCTGGTCGATCCGAGCCGAGTCGAAGGTGCTCCAGCCCCACAGTCGCTCCCCGGGCCAGGATGGATGCCCTCGTCAGGGCGTTCTCCAGCTCTCGGACGTTCCCCGGCCAGTCGTATTCCTGGAAGGCTCGCATGGCCTGCGGATCGATGTGATGAACCCCCTGCTGGGTCTCGGACCGGATCCGCCCCAGCAGGTGCATGGCCAATGCTTCGATGTCCCCCCGGCGTTCTCTGAGGGGCGGGACCTCGATTTCTACGACCCTCAACCTGAAGTAGAGATCCTCCCGAAACCCCCCTTCCTCCACCAACGCCTCGAGGTCCTGATGGGTGGCAGCAATGATCCGGGCTTGGGTGCGTCGCGGAGTCTCACCTCCCACGGGGAAGAAGGTTCGATCCTGGAGGACCCTCAAGAGCTTGGTCTGAAAATCCAGCGTGGTGTCGCCGATCTCGTCCAGGAAAATCGTGCCGGTGCCCGCCAGCTCGAAGTATCCTTTCCGCCCGGAGATCGCTCCCGTGAAAGCTCCTTTGACATGCCCGAACAACTCGGACTCCAGGAGCGTGTCGCTAAGGGCGGTACAGTTCACGGCAATGAACGGTTCGTTCGCATGGAGGGAGTGATCGTGGATGGCCCGGGCCATGACCTCCTTTCCGGTACCGGTTTCTCCCCGGACCAGGACCGTAGCTCGGTTTCGGGCCAGAACCCCGATCATTTTGAAGATCTCCATGAGGCGCGGATCCCTGCCGATGACGACCCGGGAGCCATTCTCTTCCAGATCGGCCGTAGCTCCTTTTTCCCTTGCCGCCAGGTTCAGCTTCCGTTCCCTGAGACAACGGGAAGCAAGATCCAACAAAGCTTCGACTGCGATTGGCTTCACCACATAGTCGAAGGCCCCCGCTTTCATGGCCCCAATGGCCGAAGTCATGTCCTCATGACCAGTCATGACGATGACCTCCACCTTATCCATCCCAGCCTTGACCCTCTCCAACAGTTCCACCCCGTCCATTCCCGGGAGACGAAGGTCCGTCAGGACCAGGGCCGGATCGAAGGAGTGAATCCGGGAGAGGGCCTGCTCTGCATCCTCGGCCCGCTCGATCTGGTATCCGCCCTCTTCAAGGATGGAACTCACTACCGCCAGGTGATCGGGATCATCATCTACCACCATGATTCGTTGTGTCATGCGTCCTGGTCCTTGTTGGAGGCACCCTCTTCTGTTGACCGCACAGGCCCTGCCTTTGTTCCGTCCGGGCCCTGATCCCAATAAGCGGGCCGGTCCGGCGGTTCGCCGGCTCTCAGGCGAGCCATGGCCTCCCGGTCTCGGCCCCGGCGTATGCGCATCATGAGCAGGAGAGTCAGGGCGAGGGAGAGCCAGAACACGGAGGAGTGAGAGAGGACGAAGAGCCAGCCGTACCGTTTCTTGACGTAGCCCTTCCAGTCCTCCTCGAACTGACCCAAGGTCAACCCATACGTGTTCCTCAGGGCCCTGTCGAAGCTCCGTTCCGACTGCCAGCGATTCAGGAAGAGACGAAGGCCCCTCTCCCCACTCTCCTGAATCAGGTACTCCACGGTCGTCGCCGACAGAAGATATGCGAGGTTCGCCGAAGCCTGGTCTCGGGGCCAGGCCAACACGAGGGAGTCCAGCGGGGGAGCGTTCCCCAGGGCAAACGCCACCCGCAAACGCCACCCTTCCTGGGGGCTCCAACCCCCGGAAGCCCACTCGGCATAACCTTCATCGAACCAGCGAGGGACCCTCAGGCCCTCCAGGTGTTGGTGCAAC
>JBDHGR010000243.1:0-8686 GCA_039589815.1 Gemmatimonadota bacterium
AAAAAGGCCGTGTCGTATTCGTCACCCTCGATTACGAAGGGGGCCCCAGAGGCCCCCAACGATGCCGAGTACTCGAGGTCAAGCGGTTGGCCGCCGACCAACCAACCCCCTCCGAGCCCAGCCTGGTCAAGGAGAAACGCGGTCAGTGCAGTTGTGGTGGTCTTACCATGGGTCCCGGAGCAGACAATCGGCCTCCGGCTGCGGAGAACGTAGTCCTTCATCCACTCAGGCAGGCTCAGGAAGTGCATTCTGCGGGTCAGGGCAACTTCGACCTCCGGGTTCCCCCGACTGAGGGCATTGCCGATCACCACCAGATCCGGGGCCCAGTCGAGGTTCTCTGCCCGATACCCTTCATAGGTCTTCACACCGAGGGCCTCGACCATTTCGGAGGTCGGTGGATAAAGGGGACCGTCCGAACCTCTAACCTCCCATCCGGCTTCCAGGGCAAGTCGGGCCCCGGCAACCATGGCCGTTCCTCCGATGCCGCTGAAATGGATGGAGGGCTTTCGCTTCTCGTCCGGGCTGGCGGTGGGGTTCAAGAGCACCTCGGGGTTCAGGAGACGCAGGCTCGAAAAAAGTCGACAAGGTAGCCTGAAAATTCATCTCTCCCTGCTATTCCCGCCAGGCGTCCCCCACCTTACGGCCCCTCTTCTCCCTCACCGACCCTAGTTGCCTTCGCTGCAGTCTATCAGCCCGAGGAGAGAACATTTCCCGGACTGTACCATCAAGCCATCTAACGCGGGGTTGCTACTGACGGTTCGTTCTTCAAAGGCATCCGCTTTGAGTTTCCGCGCTTCCGGCACTATCCTGCGCGGCAATGGAAACCCAAACCGCCATTCGGTTCGGGCTGATCAACCTGTTGGCGGATCCAACCATCCTTCTCTCGAGGAGGTCCCATACTTCTTCCAGACGAGCAAACGCAGCCTCCCCAACGGTTCCGGGTTGAACACCCGGTTCTCACTCCGCACGAGTCCCTCATTTGGCGGCGGGCTGGGATTGGATTTCGGGGATTCGAACTCCGTCGCGGGGATGAAACCGTGGGTGATATGGAGGAGTCCACCCGCAGCGGTTTCGCGGCCACCGGATTCTGTTCCGGAGAAGAATGGGAAATCAGACTCGAGAAGAGGCTTTTTCGGAAGATCAGGATCAGAATGGAACGACCCGATCAAAACGACTTGGGATGTTGTTTCGAGGGTTGGTTCTTCGGACGGGGAGTCATCAGCCTCCCGAGCGGAGCCAGGCTCCGTTGGCGACCCCCCTTTGCACGGACCTACGATCACGTGGTGGAGATGGAGACCGGTGCTCGCCTCCTGCGTCTTAGGCCGGCATTCCTCCGGTTCTTCCGCACCGAAACCCGGCTTGAGGTCTTTCCCGAGGCTGAGAAGATGCCGGAGCTCCCCCAGCTCGCCCTTCTAGCCTGGTTTCTCAGGGTCCACGCAGAACGGAGCGGCCAAAGAGTGTTCTGACCACCGGGAAGACTTGGTGCGGCCAAGGGTCTCCGATAACAGGCGTTTACTACTGTCCGCGCCTGCCAAAGGGACGTCTTCTTTGAGTTTCCGGGCGTTCGCATGCATCTTGCTCGGCAGCAGAGCCGAAGACGATTGAGCATCACGTAGCGAGCGAAGATCAGCCGAAGACGATTGAGCATCGCGAAGCGAGCGCAGGTCCATCGCAACCCGTTAAGGAGCCTTCGGAGTGGGCGGAACGAACATGGACTTCCCTCGAATGAGAATCATCCCGGTTGCTTTGTTGTTGGCCTTGCTTGCGACGGCATCGGTCGCATGCCAAGAGCCACGTGACACGATCGACGTCTTTTACATCGAGAACAGCTACGTCTACTTCAACAACCTGCCCGAGTTGGTCGAAGGGATTTCGACGGGATTGGACGGCCCAATCCTGCGGGGCACGGCGCACACCCACGGCGGTGCCACCCTTCGCAGGCACCTGGATGACAACCATTTACCTGAGATCCTCTCTGAAGGTGCGGCAGACGGAGATCCCTGGGATTGGGTTTTTCTGCATGAGCAAAGCACGCTCGGCACTGGAATGGACGTGGAGTCGGGGGCGCTGGGTAGTCCCGACGCGTTCCACGAGGCTACGCGTGAATTGGTTGGGATGATCAGGGGAGAGGCAGCAAAGCCAGCGCTATACATGACATGGGCGAAGGAGGCCTTCCCCTTGCAGACCGAGACGTTGAGCCACGCCTATCGTTCGATCGGGCTGGAGTTGGGGGTGCCGGTCGCAGGCGTAGGTGAGGCTTGGGCCGAGGTGCGCAGGGTGAATCCGGAGTTCAATCTCCACGTCAGTGATGGATCGCACCCCAACGCGGCGGGCAGTTACCTCGCGGCATGCGTGATCTATGCGATGGTGACTGGGCAGAGTCCTCTCGGGGCTCCACGCGAGATCACAGGTACACCCTGGAACTTCGCCGGACCGGTTGAGTCTTCGCAGCCAACGATCCTGGTCTCTCTGACCGCGTCCGATGCCGAATTCCTCCAGAGCGTCGCCTGGCAGGCTGTCAGTGCACACGCCGCTGGTGAGGGGTAGTCTCGGCAGGGTCTGTCAGACCGGGCCTCGTCGATGACTTGCCCAACAGTGGTTACTTAACACGCGTTTGATTCTGCCCGTGCTTGCTCCGAGGGCGTCCTCGTTGAGTTTCCGGGCGGGGGATAGCATCCTGCTCAACAGCAGAGCCGAAGACGACTGAGCATCGCGAAGCGAGCGCAGGTCGATCGCAAACCGTTAGGTCGCTCATTTGAGGCACTTCATGACAGATATGCTCGCCGCGTTTGGGTGGGATGAAGCTTGGGCGGCCACCTTCGAAGGTGTGAAAACCAAAGGAGCGTGGCCGGCCAGGGTCACGGCCCAGCACCGGGACCGCTGGGCGGTCCAATCCTCGATAGGGTCTCATGAAGCTCGAGCCGTCGGCCCAGGGACTGCCGGGCTCAAACCCGTCACGGGCGATTGGGTGGGATGTGTGGTGGGGCCCAGGGAGTCGGCTCCGTGGTCAATTGTCGCCGTTCTCCCGCGTCGCTCCGCGATCCGGCGTGGATCTGCGGGAGAGTCGCAAGGCCAACAGGTCTTGGCCGCAAATGTGGACCGCCTATGGATCGTGCAGTCCGTGGAGACCCCTCCGAACCTCAGGAGCTTGGAACGCTACCTTGCAGTGGCTTGGGAGAGCGGGGCCTCCCCTGAGATTGTCCTGGCCAAGTCCGACCTCGCCCAAGACTTGGACGTTGTGATGGGATCCGTAAGAAAGGTCGCCTTCGGCACACCGCTATGGGTGGTGAGCGTTGAAGACCAGGTTGCCATGGACGCCCTCCGGAGCAGCCTCGCGGCCGGTCAGACCGTGGCGCTCCTGGGGCCCTCAGGTGCGGGAAAGTCAACCTTGATCAATCGGCTGGCTGACTCGGAAGTCGCTAAGACCGGTGAGGTGAGATCGGGAGATCGGAAGGGGAGACACACGACGACAAGCCGCCAACTTTTCCTGGTCCATGGTGGTGCCCTTCTCCTCGACACACCAGGGGTGCGGGAACTGAAGGTGCTTGATCTGGATGTGGGGTTAGGGCACGCGTTCCCGGAGATCGAGGAACTGTCCGCAGAATGCCGATTCCGCAACTGCTCCCACTCTTCCGAACCCGGGTGTGCCGTGTTGGCGGCGGTGGAGGAGGGCCGACTCGACCAAGACCGGCTGGATAGCTATCGGAAGCTCCAGGCCGAGGCGGCATACGAGCGGCGGAGGGTCGATCCTGAAGCTCAGGCTGAGTATGTCGCCGAATGGAAGACCGCAATCCGGACTCTCAAGCACCATCCGAAATATCAGCGACGGGGGTAGCCGGCGCACAACCTAACCCGCGTTTGCTACTGTTCGTTCCTGCGTTCCCGGCGCACCGCTCCTTCGACCAAGGACTGGAGTCCCCGAAAGCATGATCCCACGAAAAGGGCATCTGTCCAACCTCCTTTCTCTTCTCCTTCTCATCATCGGCCTAACCACCGTCATCATCCTCGGAAGCGTTCTCGCGACATGCTTCTCGGCGCTCTTCCTGGTCTTCGCTGGATCTGAGGTCCCCAGTTTCCCTGACCTCGCGAGTGAGGCTATGGCGACCGACCACTGGATGATCATCGCTGAGATGATCAGAGGATTTGGGTGCCTTGGATTGGTCGGCCTTCTTTTGGTCCGGCTCGATAGACGGCCATTTCAACTGTCCGCTCTGGGCCTGACATGGAAACCAAACCCAGGCTTGATGATTCTATCCGGCCTTCTCGTGACGTCTCTCCTGTTCCTCGGGGCTGGGTGCCTCGCCACCCTCAGGGGAGTGGAGAACGGAGTCTCTGAATCCCTTAGGGCACTATCCCAGATTGGAGGGTCCGGTTTTGTGCTCCTAGCCGTAAGCGCTCTCGCCAATGCGTTCTGGCAGGAACTGGCCTTTCGCAGCTATCTCCAGCCCCGTCTTCAGTGCAGCTACGGGATCCTGCCCGGGATTCTCATTTGTTCATTCGTTTTCGTGGCCCTCCACGGTTTGATCCGGCCAGTGGGGGGTGGGGAATTGATTACCGGGACCACACTGTTCTGCTTGATCGGGTGGCTTTTCTTCGTAAGCAATTCGGTGGTGCTGGCTACGGCCCTCCACGCGACCGGGAACCTCTTCCTCAATCTCTTCGCAGACGTCGGGCTGATTCTTCCTCCTCTCCTCGACAGAAGCCTGGTTTATGCACTTGGGTTGGTGCTCGCCTTGACCATCTTCAAACGGAGAGCCTCTCCGTCGCCACAAAAAGACCGACCTGTCCCCCAAACTGAGGAGGCCGAGGAAAATTCCATCTAACGAGCGATTTCTACGGCCGGTGCTTCCTTCGAGAGCAACTTCTTTCGGTTTCTAGACGCCGCTACTAACCTGCACGGCAACAGGGCCGAAGACGACTGAGCATCGCGAAGCGAGCGCAGGTCAACCCCAGACCTTTGGAGTGCGACTCTGACGTGGAGGATCGCCAGGGCCATGGGAGCGCCGAGTGAGCACGGACAATGGAGACTGATCCACGCCGCATTCTGCGCGGGGGATCTGGATGCCCTGCGTGCGGCCGTCGATCATCCTGAGTTGTTGCCAAACGGGCCGATGCCTCAGACGATCGGATCCTGCCTTGTGTACGCCATCTACCATAGTCCGTTGTCGTTTGTGCGAGAGCTGCTCGAACTCGGGGCGGATCCGAATCCCTCCGAACACGACGGCTTTCCGCCTCTGTATGCAGCGTTATGGATGAGCACTAGAAAGGACAAGCTTGAACTCCTTGAGCTTCTTCTGTCGTTCGGTGCCGACCCGAATCAGCGCGGCCATAACGACTACACAGTCCTGCACGTCGCTGTGCTTGAGCAGAATCGACGGGCCGCCGAGATCCTCTTAGCTGCTGGAGCGGATCCCAGGCTTCGGACTCGGATCGACGACCTGGAGACGCCGATCGAACTCGCTATCGGAGCTGGTCTCGAGGACATGGTTGCATTGTTAGAACGCTGGACCAGCGACTGAACCCCCCATGCACGTCGCGCCTTAACACGTGATTCCTGCTCGCACTGGCCACCTGCATCCGTCCGCTTGTGAACTGCCAGACGATCCTTCAGCGTGACGACATGGGGTTCGTCGCACTGCGCCTCACTGGCGGTGCACCGGAAACGCCAACCGTTCTCAAGGGTCCTCGAACCTTCTTCCTCTTCTGGGATCTTTTTCCTGAACTGATCCTTTCCCCGCTTGTCTGAAGCTCCCTCCCTCTCGATCCGTACTCATTCCAAGCCGTCCGCAGCCATTATCCTTCGTTACCGGGAGGAGCCCGATGAACCGGAGAGTCGTCACCTCGGGACTATTGGCAGGATTTCTTGCTTTGGTCTGGACGGGGGTGTCCCAGGGCCTGCTCCCCCAGAGGGATGACTGGGGTTACAAGGAGGTTCCGGCCGAAGAGTCGGTGCTTGCTGTTCTGGAACAAGAACTGCCTGAGACCGGGCTCTACTTGGTGCCGGGGCACTCCCCTCCCGATTCCCTATTCCGTGCGAGGTACGAGAGGGGCCCGATCTTCCGGGTGCATTCACTTCGGGCAGGAGCGGGAGGAGCACCACACGTCCTAGGCTCCCTCCTTGCCCTTCTTCTTTGTCCGCTCCTTCCGGCATGGCTCCTCGGACGCCTCAACGCAACTGGTTCCCCCGGTTTTCTGGAAAGGGCGGGGACAGTGGCCTCGTTCGGTGTGGTCATCGGGCTAGCCAGCAACCTTCAGCTCTGGGGAATGGAACTCTACCCTCTCAACTACTCACTATTCCTCACCCTGAACGGCGTCCTCATGTGGATTGCTCTTGGTGCTTTCCTGGCTTGGAGACTCCGTCCTGATATGAAAAGCACCAGCGCCACCGTGGGGGTTTCTGCTTAGCACCCGTTTCTTACTGTCCGAGCTTGCTCAGGGGCAGTTTCCTTGAGTTTCCGGGCGTCGGCTAGCATCCTGCATCGCAGCAGAGCCGAAGACGACTGAGCATCGCGAAGCGAGCGCAGGTCAATCCCACCCGTTGGTTGGTGCACGGACCTGGCCGAACGGGTTGTTTTTGATGGCATTGAGGCGGAACACCTGGTAGGGCGTTCCGGCATCTGGACGGAGATCTGTTCGAGTCACTTCCTATCCGTGAGCATCTGTAAGGAGAGCAGCCCGTGTCAAAAGTCTGGAGCTGTAACCCGCTCAAGGCCCGGTTCCCGTATGCGGACCCCAGCACACGACTGGCGGAATATCCGGATCGTGCACTTGGGGGCATCCCGCAGGGGCCCTTCGAACCGACCATTATCGAGGAATCCGAAGAGGACCTGAACGCGTTTGCCGCCGCACTTGAGAATCTCGGGATTACGGTGCGGCGACCGGATACCTGGCCGCACGAGAAACGCTTCTCCACCCTGCATTGGGAATCAGAGGGTTACTACAACTACTGCCCGCGTGACATCATGATGGTGGTGGGTGACCAGATTATTGAAACGCCTAATGTGATGCGCAGTCGTTCGCAGGAAGTTTTCAGCTACCGCTCCATCCTGATGGAGTACCTGAGATCCGGTGCCCGTTGGTTCAGCGCCCCCAAACCCATGCTCCTGGATGAGTTGTTTGATGTCGACATGAATCACCCGGTGCCGCGCGACGACGAGCCCGCTTTTGATGCAGCCAACGTATTGCGATTCGGTCGCGACCTGTTGTATCTGGTGAGCGCCACGGGCAATGAAATGGGCGGGCACTGGTTGCAGACGATTCTGGGCGACGCGTTCAGGGTCCATTTCTTCAAGGACGTATACTACGGTAGCCACATTGACTCGACTCTGGTCGCGCTGCGCCCCGGTCTTCTGCTCGCCAATCCGTCGCGCGTGAGCGCCGACACGCTGCCGGCGATCTTCAAGCAGTGGAAAGTGATCTACAGCCCACCGATGGAGAACATGGACCGTTTTGATGAGGCCTATCTGTCAAAGGCGATTGCCTCAGACTGGATTGATATGAACCTCCTCAGCCTCAGCCCGAATCTGGTTTGCGTGGACAGGGATCAGACGGCGCTTATCAAGCTCCTTGAGGACGAGGGCCTGGACGTGCTTCCGCTGAAGATCCGACATTCGAAAATGATGGGCGGTGGCTTCCATTGCGTGACACTCGATGTGCGACGCAAAGGCAAGATGGAGCGCTATTTCGACTAGGCTCAGCCCAGGTGATGTTGCCGCCTGCTCACAAGCTGTCGATCGGATGGTGTGGCCGTCGCCTCGGCGACCGTGTAGGGAGGACACGTTCCGTTGATTGTGACAGCGAATGCGTGCGCGGGGGGCCCCTGAACCGCCCATTCAAACACGTGAGCCCCCAACCCCACTCCGGGGACACCTCCGAACCGGGTTGAAGGGGGTCGAACGTCGGGCCCGAACTCTACTGAGGATTCGCTGGAAACGAATGCCGAGTCCGCGCTCCGAGGGGCTGACCTCGAGGGACGATGCGACCCCAAGAGACGATTGAGGCAGAGGCCCGCACCATCTGACACGCGATTGCTGCTGGCGTTTCTGGCTTCTCGGGGCCTTTCTTGAGTTTCCGGGATTCCGACGGCATCCTGGTCGGCAGGAGAGCCGAAGGCTGCGAAGCAGGTGGAGACGGCCGCGGAGCCCCGAGGGGGTTACGCAGGCCCTCCGAGCGCAGGTCCATCGCAAACCGTTGCGTAGCCAATCCGGCCGCAAGTTCCCTAGCGTCCCTGACTACAACCTCTGGCCACAATCCCGTCCCCATGAAGATTTCGCTGCCTCCAGCTCCGGTCCTGCCTCGGAGAAGGGCTGGGGACTCGAATCTCGGCATTGGCTCACAGTTGGTGTACAACCCTCCCAACCGGTTGCCACACTTACTCGGGGAGACACTCGGTCCCTTCGAAGGAGCCTGACAGCGATGCATCCCGCTTCGAAGTCTCTGGTGCCTATGCTTTCCGTTCTCTCTTGCCAGGTTTTTTTGTTTTGGGCCGCCACCGGCTGCAAGGATCGCCCTTCGCACCAAGAAGGGAACCTCGTGAGAGACAGTGCCGGGGTTCGCATCGTTGAGAACCTCACCGAAACCTGGGCAGCCCCGTGGCAGGTTGGGGTCGAGCCGCTCCTCACCATCGGAATGATCGGAGGAGATCCGGATCAGGAGCTTGATCAGGTCACCGGTGCCATCAGGCTAG
>JBDHGR010000244.1:0-14803 GCA_039589815.1 Gemmatimonadota bacterium
CTGAGGTACGAACGGTTCGACCTGGGCGTCGCCAAACGGGTTTCCGGATCCTCGCTGACCGGAGAATCCGAACCGGTCCATGTCTCCTTTGGCGTGGTATTCTGAGATGCGGCCTCCCGGAGTGGTTTTGGCCTTCTTTTGGATCCTTCTGGTTCCCGGATCTGGTCAGGAAGTTTGGGGTCAAACCCGTGACGGCGGATGTCTGAAACTATTTCCGTTGTCCTCTGGCGTCCCAGACCCCCTCTTCGGCCCCGGTCTCGATGAAATGTCGGAGGGGGAGCCCCCGCCGTTTTTTGTCACCCAAAGGGGTGAAGTTTGCCGAACCCTCCGAGACGAACCCTCCGATCCGGCCTGGCAGGCCGCCATGGACCGGGCGCCGAGCCCCGGGAAGGCTTTTCTGCTTTCTGCGGCCCTCCCCGGCGCTGGGCAATGGTTTCTAGGGCAGGACCGGTGGCCAGCGTATCTGGCGGTAGAGGCGTGGGCCTGGCTTCAGTTTCTGGATTGGCGGAGAGAGGGACGACACCTCCAGAAGCAATACAAGGATATGGCGTGGTTTGTAGCCCGGAGAGTGAGCACGGGGCCCCGGACCGACGCCGGCTGGGAATATTACGAGGCCCTCACAAACTTCCACTCCTCAGGCGCGTACGATTCGGACCCCCTGACGCCGGGGGTTCAGCCGGAAGAAAACCCTGAGACGTTCAACGGATCGATCTGGGCCCTGGCCCAGGAGATATACCTTCCCAGCGATGTCGAAACCCCGGTGGACGAAGAGTCAGATCCCTACCAGAGAGCTTTCTCCTATTATCTCTCCCGAGCCTACGCACCCGAGCTCGCCTGGGACTGGGGAACCGATCAACTCCTCCAAGAGGAATACGGGTCTCTCATCGAGGAAGCGGACGAAGCCCTCCGGAGCTCCACCGGCATGGTGGGCGTGATCCTTGCTAACCATCTCCTGAGTGCAGTGGATGCATTGGTCTCGGGCAGGCTCGGTATAGCCGGAGAGATCGAACCCGCCGTCGAATTCCTCCTCCTGCCCGGTCCCTACCACACCCAAGGGGTAGCCCTCCAAATCCGTCTCCCGAGTCCTTTTGCCAATGTCCGCTGAGCGAATCGAAGGCCGGATCAGACAAGCGTTGAAGCGTTCCAGGAAGGGTCCGCTAAAAGCGAAGGAGTTGGCGAAAGCCCTCGATATCCCCGGGGAGACCTACAGGGCGTTTCGGGACCTCCTGCGGGAGATGGAGCTGAAAGGAAGCATCTACCGAGTCAAGGGACAGCGCTACGCCATTCCGGAGAAGATCAACCTGAAGGTGGGCATCCTTCACGTGACCCGGAACGAAGATGGTTTCATCGTCGGCGAGGAAGGCGGCCAGGACGTCTTCGTCCCCGGATCTCTCCTGGATTCGGCCATGGATGGGGATCAGGTGGTTGCCAGGATCGAGGGGAAGCCCAGGGGCCGAAACCCCCACGGTCGCATCATCAAGATCCTCAACCGAGCCCATCAGACGGTGGTGGGGACGTTTCAGGAGGCGAGGCGCTTCGGGTACGTGGTTCCCCTGAATGATCGCCTCTTCCGCGACGTGTTGATCCCAGCCGGGGAGGAAGCCGGAGCCAACTCCGGCGATGTCGTCGTGGCTCGTATCTCGGCCTACGGTGACAGGAAACTCAACCCAATGGGCTCGGTAGACCGGGTCCTGGGACCGGTTACAGACCCCGGCGTGGATGTGCTTTCCATCCTTTTCGGCTACGGGTTGGACCTCGAATTCCCTGAGGAGGTGGAGGAGGCGGCACAGGAGGTGGTGGAGAAGCGGGGGAGTGAAGGGTGGGAGGGAAGGGTGGACAGAACCGACCTACACGTCTTCACCATAGACCCGTCCGACGCGAAGGATCACGACGATGCGCTCTCCCTCGAGCCGCTATCCGACCAGACCTGGGAAGTAGGTATCCACATTGCCGACGTATCCCACTATGTGGAGAAGGGCAGCGCCCTCGATCTGGAAGCTTTGAGACGGGGCACCAGCGTCTATCTGGTGGACCGGGTTGTGCCGATGCTCCCCCATGTCCTCTCCTCGGACCTCTGTACCCTCGACTCCACTGGGGCCGCCCGATCCCACCGCTTCGAGCGAACCAGGATTCGGAGCCGCCACCGGTTGGACTATGAACAGGTTCAGAAGGTTCTATCGGGAAACCACCGCGTCGACGAAAGGACCGATGCGGACCTTGGCACCCTTGCCGAACTCGCCCGCGCCCTTCGGAAGAACCGGATCCGGCGAGGATCCTTGGACTTTGATCTGCCCGAGGCCAGAGTGATCCTCGGAGATGACGGGGTCCCCGTGGATATCCAAAAAGTGGTCCAGTTGGAAAGCCATCGACTCATCGAAGACTTCATGCTCCTGGCAAACGAAACCGTGGCCAGAGAGGCTGCGAAAAGGAAGCTGCCAATCCCTTATCGTGTCCATGAACCCCCGTCCTCGGACCGACTCGAGGAGCTTCGCCGATTTCTTGGTACTCTTGGGCATCCTATTGGAAAAAAAGGCGTTAAGGCCAAAGACTTACAGCAGATTCTGAAGGCGGTGGAGGGGAAGCCGGAGGCGGCTCTGATCTCCACGGTCATTCTTCGGTCCATGGCTCGGGCGAGGTATCAACCCACGAACCTCGGGCATTTCGGTCTCGGAGCCGAGACCTATACTCACTTCACTTCCCCCATCCGCCGTTACCCCGACCTGATGCTCCACCGGGTCGTAATCCGGGCCTTCGTCAAAGGTAGCGCCATTCCCGAAGGATGGGGGGGTGAAGCCCTTTCCCAAGCTGCTGAACGCTCAACGATGCGGGAGGAATTGGCGGTTGAAGCGGAGCGGGACAGCACCGCCCTAAAAAAGGCTGAGTTCATGGAACAACACCTGGGGGAGGACTTCCCCGGGACGGTGGCCGGCGTAACAGCCTTTGGCATTTTTGTGCTTTTGGACGAATACTATGTAGAGGGCCTTGTTCATGTGAATTCCCTCATGGACGATTATTACCTGTTTCGGGAAGGAGAATATGCACTGGTGGGAGAACGCACAGGCCGACGGTTTCGGCTTGGTGATCCCCTCCTTGTCAAGGTGAGCAAGGTGAACCGATTGGAGCGGAAGATCGACTTCGTGCTCACCCAATAGTACCCTCGAGACGAGGTTTGACACCCAACCTCGGAGGGGTGTAACGTGGATAGTCTTCTCACCCGCTGACCTTCGGAGGTCTATGGCTTCGGGGAACACGCTGGTCTACTTCGCAGCCGGAGTCCGCAACCCCCCTCGGCTGATTCATCGGTTCGGAGAGGCGCATGGGTTGGATCTGCTTCTGGCTGACACACGGGAGGACGTCCTAGCCCTCCTGAACCGGTCATTTCCCGCCTGTCTGGTCCTCGATGCCTCGGAAAACTCAGTGAAAGTCCTGGAGCTTTGCTCCACCATCAAAGCCGACCCGTTCACATCCATCGTACCCACGGTGGTTCTTGTCTCAGACGAGGCCGGAAGGGTCGGCGAGCTCCCGTCTGCTGGCCTACAGTCCGGCGCGGATGAAGTGGTGAGCGACCTGGTCTCGGAGGAAGAGCAGTCTCTCAGGCTCGAGATGGTCCTGCGGCGAGCGAGCCGGGACGTGAACGTCCATCCCACGACGCGGCTCCCGGGTACGGCGCAGATCGAGAGGGACTTCTCCGAACGAATGTCCGCGGGAACCCCTTTCGCGGTATGTTACGCTGATTTGGACCATTTCAAAGAGTTCAACGACCGGTATGGATACAACCACGGGGACTCGGTCATCTACCTCACCTCACGGATTCTCCGGGATGTGGTGAGGTCCCTTGCCCCCAGTGGCTTCGTGGGCCATATCGGCGGGGATGATTTCATCTTCAATGTGCCTTTGGACAGACTCGAAATCTGCGGCGATGAAGTGATTCAGGTCTTTGACGAACTCATCCCGTATCAGTACACCGAAGAAGATCGGAAAGCCGGTTACTTCCTCGGAAAGGACCGACGCGGCACCGTCCATCGCATCCCGCTCATGACCCTCTCCATCGGGGTGGTGACGAACCTTACGCAGAGGTTCTCCCATACGGCCCAGGTCAGCGAGCTGGCTGCGGAAATGAAGCTGTATGCCAAGACTCTGCCAGGATCGGTATATGTGGTTGACCGCCGGGGACTAACTGGTGAACGTCCCAAAGATGCCCCAAAAAACAGGGCCATGGACGTCAGAGCAATCACCCGAAGCTCCAAATAGGCACCGCCATCTCCTTCATCGAAAACGAGCATCTCACCCAGAGCGAAGAAAAATCATGATCGTCGAGTGCCCAGGCTGTACGACCATCTTTCCCGTCGACCCCAAGAAGATCCCTGTCGGTGGAATCAACGCTCGCTGCAGCCAATGCAGTGACGTGTTTTTCATCGGGGAGCCTGAAAAGGAGGTCGAACCCGTCGAACCAGAGGGCTTCGAAGCCCCGGCCGAGGAGGCCGCCGCAGCTCCGGAGACTGAACCGGCGGTGGAACCGGAGGCGGAAGTCGCCGAAGAGGCTGCCGCAGCTCCGGAGACTGAACCGGCGGTGGAACCGGAGGCGGAGGTCGCCGAAGAGTTCGGAGACGATGCCGAGCCCACCTTCGGGGAAGCCGAGCCCACCTTCGGGGAAGCCGAGCCCACCTTCGGGGAAGCCGAGCCCACCTTCGGGGAAGCCGAGCCCACCTTCGGTGAGGCCGAGCCGACCTTCGGGGAGGCCGAGCCCACCTTTGGGGAAGCCGAGCCGACCTTCGGGGAGGCCGAGCCCACCTTCGGGGAGGCGGAGCCCACCTTCGGGGAGGCCGAGCCCACCTTCGGTGAAACGGCGGATGAGGCCGCCATACCGTCGCCCACGTTTGGGAAAAGGGATCCGATGGAAAAGGCCAAACGCCTGGCTCGGGTCCTTGTCTCCGACATCATTCTTTATAATCCGGACCGGCACCACACCGCCACGGAATCCGGCCGAGTGAAAGAGGAATTCGGGGAAGAAATCCAGAAGTCGTGGAACGAATACGTGGAGCAGGTGGGCGACGAGGTCGCCAACAGCACGAACTTCTTCAACGAGGCGTTGAACGAGATCCTGGCAAAAGGAGACAACATCTTCTGACGGCGTAGCCTAGGCCGAGGGTGGGTGGAAGGCCCCCAAGTTCTAGAGACATAGGGGTTTCTCCGGTTGATGCCACCCTGGACCGAGGGTATATTTTTGCATCTTTTGGGAGGGGTCGCCTGCCGTGGTGGCCCCTCTTGTACATGCCCGACGCCTGGCTTGCACCCTGGACAGAGATCATGACCAACGAGTTACTGGAACAACTATCCGCTGTTAACGCCAGAATCTCCGATCTCCGGGGGTATCTTTGACATTCCCACTCGGGAGGCCAAGCTCTTGGAGCTGGAGGAAGCCATGGCCTCACCGACCTTCTGGGATAACCAGGAAACCGCCAGAGATACCATCGAGAAAGCCAACAAGCTAAAGGTGTGGGTGGAACCCTGGAAGACCGTGGCTTCCCAAGCCGCGGAGCTGACGGAAATGGCCGAGCTTCTTGACGTCGATCCAGATGACGAACTCGAGGAGGAGTGGACCCAGGAACTTCAACGGGTAGGGGATCTCCTTGAGAAGTTAGAGTTCAGGACGATGCTTCAGGGGGATGACGACCACCGGGATGCCATTCTCACGGTCCATCCCGGAGCCGGCGGGTTGGAGTCTCAGGACTGGGCTGAGATGCTCCTTCGCATGTACACGCGCTGGGCCGAAAGACGAGGTTTTACGGTATCCATTCTCGATCTCCAACCGGCAGAAGAGGCTGGGATCAAGAGCGCCAGCCTCGAGATCGGGGGAGACCATGTCTATGGGTATCTCAAGGCGGAAAAAGGCGTTCACCGTTTGGTCAGGATCTCACCCTTCGACTCCCAGTCCCGGCGGCACACCTCCTTCGCCTCGGTCTTCGTGTATCCCGAAGTCGACGAAGGCATCGAGGTGGATATTGAAGAGTCGGATCTTCGGGTCGACACCTATCGTGCCTCGGGAGCAGGCGGGCAGCACGTGAACAAGACCGATTCCGCGGTGCGGATCACCCATGAACCCACCGGAATCGTCGTTGCCTGCCAACAGGAGCGATCCCAGCATAAGAACCGGAACACAGCAATGAAAATGCTCCGGGCTGCCCTTTACGAGCACGCGCTTCGGGAGAAAGAACAGGAGAGGGAAGCACTGGAGGCCACGAAGGCCGACATCGGGTGGGGGAGCCAAATCCGGTCCTACGTCTTTGCACCCTATACCATGGTCAACGACCATAGGACGGAAATGAAGGTCGGGGACGTCCAAGGCGTGATGGATGGCAAGCTCGATTCCTTCATCGAAGCCTATCTCAAGAAGTTCGGAGCCACTACGGCCGCGTGAGGGAAGAAACGGCAATAGCATGACAGAAGAACTCAACCAGGTGATGAAGGTCCGGTTGGAGAAGATGAATCTCCTGAAAGACCGGGGCATCCAGCCGTTTGCCTATCGATTCTCCAGGACCCATGAATCCAGGGAGGCTTTGGCACTCTTCCAGAGTGAAGAGAAGGCGGGTTCGCTGGACGAGGGCGGGCTAGGCTCGTCGGTAAGGGTGGCGGGGCGGTTGAAGAGCTTTCGCGGACATGGAAAAACGGCCTTCGGTCACCTGGAGGACGAGTCCGGCTCGATTCAGGTCTACTTCAGGAAAGATGCAGTTGGGGAAGAGGGATTCCAGACAGTTCTGGACCTGGTCGACCTTGGGGACTGGGTGGGGGTGGAAGGGCCTCTTTTCAGGACCCGCACCGGGGAAGTGACGGTCAGGGCCACGGGATGGGAGTTCCTGGCAAAATCCCTTCGGCCTTTGCCGTTCGGCAAGACCGAGGAAGATCCGGAGACCGGGGAGCAAATCACCCACAGTGGATTTGCCGACATCGAGGCCCGGTACCGGCAGCGATACGCCGATCTGGCAGTCCACCCAGAGGTCCGGGGGGTTTTCCGGGCACGTAGCCGAATGGTGACGGCGATACGAGAGTTCATGGACGGGGAGGGGTTCCTGGAAGTCGAGACGCCGGCCCTACAACCCATTTACGGGGGCGCCACGGCTCGGCCCTTCGTCACAAAACACAACGCCCTGGATCGGAGGATGTACCTCAGGATCGCTGACGAACTCTACCTGAAACGGCTCATCGTCGGTGGATTCGACCGAGTGTACGAAATCGCGAAGGACTTCCGGAATGAAGGGTTGTCACGGTTTCACAACCCAGAGTTCACCATGCTCGAGTTTTACCAGGCATTCGCAGACTACCACGACATGATGGACCAGGTTGAGCGTCTCATGGTCCACGTGGTCGATCGAGTCCTGGGGTCCCGAACCGCGACATACCAGGGGAAGGAGATCCGCTTCGAGCCGCCGTTCGAACGGATCAGCCTGGTGGAAGCTTTAGCGGACGCCATGGGTACCAACCCAACGGAGCTGGAGGAAGAAGAACTGAGGGCTCGGGCTTACCGGCTCCGCCTTCCTGAGCTGGAGGGCGCAGGTCGTGGGAAGCTTCTGGACAAGTTGTTTGAAGCCCTGGTTCAGGAGAGTCTTCAACAGCCGACCTTCGTCCTGGATTACCCTCGGGAGCTCAGCCCCTTGGCAAAGGCCCACCGCGACCGGGAGGGCCTGACCGAGAGATTCGAACTCTTTGTTGCGGGGCAGGAGATGGCCAACGCATTCTCGGAGCTCAATGACCCCATCGACCAGAGGGCCCGGTTCGAGGAACATTCAGGCCTGAGGGCCAGGGGAGACGACGAGGCCCATCAGGTTGACGAGGACTATATCCGGGCGTTGGAATACGGCCTTCCGCCGACCGGCGGAGTAGGGATGGGAGTGGACCGCCTTGCCATGATCCTGACCGACCAGACTTCCATCCGGGACGTGATCCTCTTCCCGGTTCTCCGGACAGAGGAATAAACGGGGTGTTACGGGAGCCAGGACCGATGGCCGCCCAACCCCAACAAGGATCCACATGAGGCTTTCCTGGGACGTAGCCCGCAGGTACTTGGCCCCCCGACGGGGCGGCCGGTTTCTCTCCTTCATCACCTGGGTGGCTCTGGGAGGGGTCACGGTGGGCGTCACTGCCCTCATCGTCGTCATCGCCGTAATGACGGGGGCGAAGGAGGACTTCCAGGATAAGATCCTGGACGTCAACCCTCATGTCTTGGTTCTGGAGTATTCCAACAGCCTCAGGATGGCGAATTGGCGACCGGTCCTGGATTCCATCCGCGGTGTCGAGGGTGTCGTAACGGCCACGCCCTTTGCCCTCACAAAGGTCGTGTTGGCCAGGGATAGGTACGGCCAGGCTGCAGACCTCTACGGCATCGATTTGGACGCCATGGGCGAAGCCGCAACGGGAATCGAAGAGAGGATCCGGTCCGGGAGTCTACCCCTGGGAGAAACCGAGTCCGGATTGCCGCCGGTTTTGGTGGGCTCCGGATTGGCCGACAGGATGCTGGTCTACCCCGGCGATACCCTCTTGGTGCTCTCTATCGAGAACATCCAGCGGGACCCTTTCGGCGGGTTCACCCCCATCATGCGTGAGTTCGAGGTTACCGGAACCTTCTCCACGGGGCTCTGGGACTACGACCTCGCCAACCTCTACGCCCACCTCGATGACGTGCAGGACGTGATGGGTGCCCTGGATTCGGATGAGGTTTCGGGGATCGGGGTCCGGGCGCAGAACGCCTGGGCGCCGAAAGCTGGATGATGACGAACCAGGCCCTCTTCTCGGCTTTGGCCCTGGAGAAGCTCGCCATGTGGGTGATCCTCTTCCTCATCGTGGTTGTGGCGGCCTTCAATATCGTCAGCACGCTGGTCATGGTAGTAGTGGACCGGACCCGGGAGATCGGGATTCTGAAGTCCATGGGCATGACAAACCACCGGATCCTCCATGTTTTCATGCTTCAAGGAGTGTGGATCGGAGTCATCGGGACCTCCATCGGAACGTTATTGGGATGCACGCTCGCCTGGGTCTTGGACACGTATGAGATCATCCAGATCCCTCCGGACGTTTATTTCGTGGACCGGCTCCCCGTGGCGCTCCACCTCTTTGACGTGGTGCTGATCTTCATGGCCCGTGTAGGCGTGGCCTTCGCTGCAACCATTTATCCGGCCTACCAAGCCTCCCGCCTGGAACCGGTGGAGGCCATCCGCCATGAGTAGCCCCAGCGACCGGCTTCACCGCGCCGACGAAGCCGGCCCCCGCGCCGACGAAGCCGGCCAGGTGCCCCTGGAAGCGCGGAACCTCAGGAAACATTTCCTGTCCGGCGATGGGAGTGAACTCAAGATTTTGCAGGGGGTAGACCTCCGTGTGGGAACAGGGGAGGTGGTGGCTATCGTCGGAGCCAGTGGCGTGGGAAAATCGACGCTGCTCCACCTCCTGGGGGCTCTCGACCGTCCCACGGAAGGGGAGGTTTTGGTGGGAGGTCACGACCTCTCCGAGATGGATCAGGAGGCTCGGGCCGGAGTAAGGAACCGGGACATTGGGTTCGTCTTCCAGTTCCACCACTTGCTGCGAGACTTTACGGCCCAGGAGAACGTGGCTTTTCCATGTCGGATCGGAGGGGCTTCAGAGGGAGCGTCCCGGGACCGGGCGCGGGCGCTGTTGGATTCGGTGGGTCTTTCACACCGCCGAGGCCACCTCCCGACCCAGCTGTCAGGGGGTGAGCAACAGAGGGTCGCCGTCGCGCGGGCCCTGGCCAACAGCCCCCTCATCCTCCTCGCCGACGAGCCCTCCGGGAACCTGGATGCGTCGACAAGCGGGGAGCTGCACGAACTCCTTTTCCGACTGAGGGAGGAAAAAGGGACGTCAATGGTACTGGTGACCCACAACCTGGATCTGGCTGGCCAAGCGGACCGGATTCTCGAACTCAGGGACGGAGTCCTTCACAACGACGTGAATGGAGATCCTTCCGAGGCGGACGCTTTAGAGGGGGAGGAGAGTGGCGGATAAGGATCAGCCGGGGAAGCCGTGCGACAACTGCGGCGAGCCCGGAGCCGTGGTGCACCTCACCCAGGTGGTGAACAACGAAACGAGTACTTCCCACCTATGTGAGAAGTGCGCCGCTGAAAAAGGAGTGCAGACCAGCATCTCCGTGTCATCTTCCAAGCTCCATCTCGCCGATTTTCTGGCCAAGATGGGGGGGGATGAATCCCCGTCTCCAGACGCCCCCGAGGAGAACATCTCCTGTCCCTTCTGCGGCCTCTCCACTACGGATTTCCGTGACGTAGGTCGGCTGGGTTGTCCCCAATGTTACCCCACCTTCGAGGGATATCTCCGAGGACTTCTCCGGAGGATCCACGGTGGGACGCACCACGTTGGGAAGGTCTACCTTCCCCCGGACCCCAGCGTGTCCGACCGGGAGAGGCGACTGTCGGCCTTAAGAAAGAAACTCGCCCGGGCCGTCGAATCCGAGGATTTCGAGAGAGCAGCGAATCTCCGGGATGAGATCCGGGCCCTCGAGCCGGCGCCCTGATCACGACATGGACGACCTGGCAACCATTCCGGATTTTGGCCTCGGTTGGCTCGACGCCAGCGGCCCCTCGTCCGATATCGTGCTCTCCACCCGTGTCCGTTTGGCCCGGAACCTCCAGGGGCACGCCTTCGGACCCCGAGCCCGTGTGAACGACCGCGAAGCGGTTTTGAGCCAGATCAAGGGGATCGTCGAAAAATCTCCCTATTTGTCCGGTGCTACGCTTTGGGAGCTGGGTGCGGTGGTGTCCCGAACCCAGCGGATTCTCCTGGAACGTCGTCTGGTATCCCAGGACCTATTGGGCGGGGAAGAGGGTTCCCCTCCTCGCGGAGCCGCCGTTCTCCTGTCGGCCAGGGACCCCTTGAGCGTCATGGTGAACGAAGAGGATCACCTGCGGCTTCAATCGCTCCTTTCCGGCCTCCGACTCAGGGACGCCTGGTCCCTGGTGGATACGTTGGATGAGGAGATGGGGAACCAGCTGCCTCTCGCCTACCACCATGAGTTCGGTTTTCTCACTAGCTGTCCCACCAACGTGGGAACCGGTCTCCGGGCCTCGGTCCTGATGCACCTGCCGGGACTGGTGCTCACGAAGGAAATCGGGCAGGTCCTGAAGGGGCTGAACCAGGTGGGGATCACCTTCCGGGGCCTTTATGGCGAGGGCTCGGAGGTGGTGGGGAATTTTTTCCAGGTCTCAAACCAGACCACCCTCGGGAAAACGGAAGAAGATCTGGTAGACCATCTGGACCAGATCGTTCGACAGGTGATCCAATACGAGGAACAAGCCCGACAGGTGCTTCTGAAGGAAGCAGCGGCTGTAACGGAGGATAAGATCTGGCGTGCCTACGGGTTGCTCCGTTATGCCAGATCCCTGTCGTTCGAGGAACTGATCAACCTTTTGAGCGGGGTCCGCCTGGGCTCGAGCCTGAAACTTCTCCCTGATCTTCGAGTATATACCCTGAACAAGATTATGATCTACTCGCAGCCGGCTCATCTCGAGCAGGCAGCGGGGCGAGACCTGCCCCCTCCTGAGTGTGACGCGCACAGAGCCAGTTTCGTGCGTCGGATCTTAGCCAAGGAGGGGGTTGTTACTTCCGAAGAGGAAAGCAGTCCTGGAAGCCCATGAACTACAACTTCACCGACCGGGTTCGAAAAGTTCTGGCCATGGCCAGAGAGGAGGCCATCCGGCTCCAACACGATTACGTCGGGACGGAGCACATTCTCCTGGGGCTGATCAGGGAGGGCGAAGGTGTGGCCGCAGCGGTCCTCATGAAACTCACTGTGGATCTGGATGCCATCCACGAAGGTGTCGAGGAGTCGGTACGGAAAGGGAAGGCCACGATAGCCCTGGGCGAGCTGCCCTATACATCCCGAGCAAAGAAGGTCCTGGAATATGCCATGGCCGAGGCCCGGGAGATGAGCCACTCCTATGTGGGAACCGAACACCTTCTCCTGGGCCTTCTTCGAGAGGAGAAGGGGATTGCGGCCCAAGTCCTGAATTCCATGGGAGTCAGCCTGGAAGAGGCCAGGGCCGAAACCCTCAGGATTCTCGGGTCGGACGTAGGACCCTCCGAGCCGGCCGGAATCGGCGGAGTGGTACCGAGTTCGGGCGTCCCCGGCACCAAAGGCGACAAAAAATCCAAAACCCCGGCCCTGGATCACTTCTGCCGGGATCTCACCGATCTGGCGCGTCAGGAAGAACTCGATCCAACCATTGGGAGGCTTCCTGAGATCGAAAGGGTAGTAGAGATCCTCTGTCGCCGGAAAAAGAACAATCCCGTTCTGATCGGGGAGCCTGGAGTAGGGAAGACTGCCATTGTGGAAGGCCTAGCCCAACTCATCTCCAGGGGAGAGGTCACCGAGGCCCTGAAGGACCATCGGGTCCTCGCTCTGGACATGGCTGCCGTCATCGCCGGCACGAAGTACAGGGGACAGTTCGAGGAGCGGCTCAAGGCCGTCATGAATGAGATCTCCCAAAACCGGAATGTCGTCCTGTTCATCGACGAGTTGCACACGCTGGTAGGCGCTGGCGCGGCTGAAGGGGCCATCGATGCATCGAACATGCTGAAACCGGCTCTGGCTCGTGGCGAGCTACAGTGCATCGGCGCATCCACTCTGAACGAGTACCGAAAGTACATCGAGAAGGATGGCGCTCTGGAGCGTCGGTTCCAGCCTGTCATCGTCGATCCTCCCACCGTCGAGGAGACGGTGGAAATCCTGAAGGGGCTCCGGCCGCATTACGAAGACCACCACAGGGTGACCTTTCCCGACGGGTCGCTGGATCAATCGGCGCGCCTCTCGGACCGGTACATTACCGACCGGTTCCTCCCGGACAAAGCCATCGACGTCCTCGATGAAGCCGGGGCCCGAGCCCGCATTGCCAGCCAAGTCCCGCCACCCGAGGTAGGAGACCTGGAAGACTCCCTCTCCGAGATCGCCGAAAAGAAGGAAGAGGCTATCAGGGATCAGGACTTCGAGCGTGCCGCCGAGCTGCGGGACCAGGAACGTGAGCTCCAGGAGGAAATCCGGAGCAAGAAGGCGGCCTGGGAGGAGGAGCGAAGGCAGCACCGTCCGGAGATTGGTGAGGACGATGTGGCGTTCATCGTGAGCCGATGGACGGGCATTCCCGTTACCCGCCTCCAACAAGCCGAGACAGACCGCCTGGTTCACATGGAGGATGAGCTCCACAAGAGGGTGGTTGGCCAGGACGACGCCATCGGATCCATATCCAGGGCCATCCGAAGAAGCAGAGCGGGCCTGAAAGACCCTCGGCGGCCCATCGGCTCCTTCATATTCAGTGGCCCGACCGGCGTTGGGAAGACGGAACTGGCCAGGGCGCTCGCCGAGTTCCTCTTCGCCGACCGGGAGGCCCTCATCCGAGTGGACATGAGCGAGTACATGGAGAAGTTCTCCGTCTCCAGGCTCATCGGCGCGCCGCCGGGTTACGTGGGATACGAGGACTCCGGCGCCCTGACCAAAGCCGTTCGCCGGCGACCCTACTCGGTGGTCCTCCTGGACGAAATAGAAAAGGCCCACCCGGATGTTTTCAACATTCTCCTCCAGGTTCTGGACGAGGGGCACCTGACGGACAATTACGGACGTGCCATTGATTTCAAGAACACCGTCCTTATCATGACGTCCAACCTCGGTGCCCGCGAGATTTCCAAGGGAGGGGGCCTGGGCTTCCACAGCCAGGATCCCAAGTCGAATTACGAGATCATCAGGGACAAGGTGAAAGAGGAAGTCGAGCGAGCCTTCAACCCCGAGTTCCTCAACCGGGTGGACGACACCATCGTGTTCCATCCCCTCACGAAAGAGGAGATCGGCCAGATCGTTCATATACTCCTTTCCGATGTCCGGGACCGTCTGGCTGAAGAGGGTCTTACGTTGCGGCTCTCGGAGGCAGCGATTGGGTTCCTGGTCGAGAAGGGGTTCGACGAGAAGTTTGGGGCCCGGCCCTTGAGGCGGGCGATCCAGAAGTACCTCGAGGATCCTCTCTCGGAGAAGATCCTCCTGGCCGAGTTCGATGAAGGCGATGAAATCGGCGTGGACGTGGACGCGGGCGGAGAGGGACTTTCCCTCGGCGCAGCGTCTCCTACAAAGACCTGATTAGGGTGAAAGAATACAGGAAGTGGCCAACCTCATGCTAAAGCCGAGGGCGGGGGCCTTTATCCCGGCTCTCGTTCTACTATGCACGTTCCTGGCATGGTGTGGGATCGAACATGCTGGGGCTCAGGAGAACCCTGGCCAAGTCGCCGTCCCTCTGGTTCAAGTCGATTCAATCGCCGTGGTCGGAAACTCCCGCCTGGCCGTCGCAACCATCGTTGGGACCCTGGGATTCCAGGCCGGTACGGACGTTACCTACCGGGACATCCAGGCCGGGATAAAGGCTCTCTTCGCCACCGGTCAGTTCGCTGACATCGTCGTCCGGGCCGAGGGGGCGGTAGACGAACCGGTGACCCTGGTTCTGGAGATAGAAGAACGGGATCTGATCGGCCGCATCACCATCGCGGGCCTGGAGAACGCTTCCGAGCGGACCGTCAGGGATACCACCGGCCTGCAGACGAACCTCCCATATTCCCCGCCGAAGATCCTCCAAGCCACAGAGTTCATCCGTTCCGAGCTGGCCAAGAAGGGAATCCCCTTCGCACGGATTGAAGAGCGTACAGAAGACCTTGAAGGACAACCCGGCGTGATCCACCTCTTCCTGGACGTCACGGAAGGGAACAGGATCACCATCGCAGAGGTGGACATCCAGGGGAATGATGCCGTCTCCGA
>JBDHGR010000245.1:0-6659 GCA_039589815.1 Gemmatimonadota bacterium
AGACTTCGACCCGGGTCATTATACGTTGGTGAGACGGGAGAATGGACATTACCTCCCCATCTTCTCGAATACGATCCCCGTGACCCGCCCCGCAAATACGCGGAGGCCGGAAACCGTATCACCGTCCCTCATGAAGGTGATTCCCAGGCCCCCAGCCTCGTATTCGTCCCGGGTTCCGGGTCTCATATTCCCCCGGTCCTGGCTTGGCCGATCCAGGACCAGCGCCCCTCCATCGATCTGAACCTCGAAAACCGCATCCAGTTCATCGCTCCGGTACCGGCCTGCGAACTCACGAAGGTCCGCGGCCGACGGTTGGAACTCCACCACACGGGCGTAGACGTCGCCGTCGTCGGACCCGACTCTGAGCCTGGTTTCGTCCCCTTCCTGTTCGAACCAAAAGCTCACGCCCTGAGGTTCCAAAACGAAGTGAACCGCCGAACGAGGAGAGAGTTTGTAGGAACCATCGCCATCGCCGATGGTCAGCTGGCCTTCGTCAATCCCGACACGCAGGTAGTCCGGCAGGTCGACTCGGCGGTAGAGCCCATTCCAGTGAACCAACTGACCCTCGGATAACTCCGGCGCCTCCGCCCCACCCTCCGTCGCCCTCTCCGTCTCCGCGACGGGATCGTCCGTGAGATTCTCGGCCAGGAGCACGTTTGCGATGCCATTGGCGTAGGCCCCCGTGTTGGCGTCCCCTCGGTTGCAGAGGACGATCACGCTGGTGCTTTGGTCTGGAAATCGGGCGATCATTGCCCGAAAGCCTGCCCAGGCACCACCGTGCTGAACCCGCCTCAGGCCTCGGTATTCGTCAAGGGTCAGGCCCAATGCGTAGTTGATGGTGTCTCCGTTGTTCAACAACCCCCTCGTATGCAGGCGATCCAACAGAGGCTGCCCTCCTACCACGGGGTCGTAGAAGTTCCGGTCCCATTTCAAGAGGTCCTGGACGGAAGTGATGACCTGCCCATCTCCCCCCATCTGGAAGTTCCAGGCGTGATCGATGGCCCACCCACCGCCGGACCGCGAATATCCGGTCGCCCGTTCCTGAAGAATCTCCGTGTTGTCGTCCCAGATGGACGTATGGGCCATGCCCAAGGGATCGAAGACACGCTCTTCCAGGAATTCACGAAGGGACTGGCCGCTGGCCCTCCGTACGATGTTGGCGAGGAGAAGGTACCCTGAGTTCGAATACAGATATTCGGACCCTGGATCGAAGTTCAGGCCTTTCTGGCGGGAGATCACCTCCACACCGTCGAACTCATCAAAAACGTTGGCCCAGTCGAAGCCGGCCAGTCCCATGAGCGTGAGGTAATCGCGAATCCCGCTGGTATGGTTCAGGAGGTGCCGGATGGTGATGGTGGATCCATAGTCTGGCATCTCGGGGATCCACCGACGGATGTCGTCATCGAGGGAGAGCGCGCCGTCGATGTCCAATAGTGCCAAAGCCGTGGCGGTGAACTGTTTGGAAACCGATCCAATGTCCAGAACGGCCGCCGTTGAAAGAGGGATCCCCCAGTCGAGGTTGGCCAGCCCATAACCCCTCCCATAAGCCAACGTTCCGTCCTTTACGATGCCCATGGCACACCCGGGAGCGTCCCGGTCCACGAAGGCGAAGACGTCGTCCACCTGTTCCTGGAGGCTGTCGGACAAGGTCCACCGTTGGCCCGCCAAAGGGGACACATAAGCTGCCAGAAGGATGACGGAAACCAAGACGCTCGTTTTCACGGTATTCTCCCTCGTCACAGTGCCAGGCTGAAGCGCAGAGCCACCAGCTTCCCACCCTGATAGATCAAAGACGCCCTGGCGTTCAATCCATCGTCAGGGTCCCAGAAGCTCGTGACGCTCTCATTACCTTCAGCGGTGGTCTCCGGGTTGGCCCAGTCGATTTCCACGCCAACCCTGGCGGTGTGGGCCTTCAGCACATCCAAGGCGGCCTCTTCATCCTCGAACCCGGAGGGAACCCGGAGCGTGATGATCCCGGTCTCGGGGGGCATGGTCTGCAGCAGGAAAGTCGCTCCGTCGGAGAAGCCCAGGCGCAGAAGGCCAAACTTCTGGCCATTAAACTCGGTTTCTACCATCCCCCCGCACGAATCGGGGGGTCCGAACAGCTCAACGCCGTAGTGAACCACCTCATCAAAGGCCAGCAAACCGTCGCGGGACTCTCTGGTCCAAGGATCCGCTCCAGGACTGTCGCACGGGATCAATCCCGGATTGGGTAGGTCTGCCGCTCGAAGCTCATCGATGTCCTGGAGGATGCCTTCCACCGTGGCCTCCACCACGATGCGCCCCTTCTCCACTGTGGCCAGCGTCGCGTCACCCCACACTCCTGACTCGGAGTAGGTCCCCTCTCCGTCCGGCCGCCGCGTGAGTCCGCCTTCACCCCGGGCGTTGTCCTCCCGCACCGCTCTGGCCATGTCGACTCGATCAGGCGCGACATAGAGCATCATGGAGGTCTCGATTTCGTCCGCGTGGGTCCCCCGCACCTGTTCCCGCACCTGGTCTTCGGCAGGGCCGGCCACCTCCAGGATATCCGTGAATTGCAGGAGGATACCCTCGGCCCGGAGTCGTTCAGCCGAGGCCTCCAGGGGCCGAATGGTGGAGACCCCGGTATTCAGGACATAGAACCGCCTCGGGCCGTATCCGGCGAGGCTCCGGACGATGTCCACCACCACATCCCGTGCCGTCTCGAAGGTGAGATGCGTGGAGCCCGGGTATTCCAGGAATGAAGGGTAGAAGTGGTACGAAACAGTGGGAGCCACGACGACATCTGAGGCCTCTAGGACCCGGCGTTTGAGGTATTCCGCCATCTGCAGGTCGTTGTCCAGTCGCAGATGGGGGCCATGCTCCTTCGATGCAGCACCCAGCGGGAGAACGACGATGGCCTCCGGGCCAAGCACCTCCTCGGCTTCGATCCATGTGAGGTCACCCAACTCCACCCCGCGTTGCCCGGATTCCTGGCCTGACCCGGCCACCGGGATTGAGAGAATCAGGGTCGCTCCCAGGACAGCGCGGAAAAAAAGGCTACGCATTGGGACCTCCAAGGGGTCGGTTCTTGTTGGGTCAGGGCTCCGGGACCATCTGCCCCGGGCCGATCTCCCAGGGACCACCCGGCGCCGGGCCACTCCCACCAGACCCCACGGGAATCGGGATGGGCGGCGGCAGTTCTTCGATATAGATCCGATTCCCGGAGGGTTCCCTTGCAGGGGCGCCGAGAGGGTTGAAGAGCACGTAGGGATCGGCGGCGTTCATGTCCACGGCGTAGCCCATGTCCGCCAGGCTCCCGATGGTGATGGCACTCAGTGGGTTGGTGGAACCTCCCCCCTCGATCCAACCCGTCATGATCTCGGAGTTGTGGACGGACTCCCGCCAATGGCCATCCCTCGTTCCGGCTCCACCGGTGTTCTCCACCGGAACCTTGGGATCGGTTCGGATGATGCCACCCGCGGCATCGAAGGCTGCGACGGCGGCTGCTCCATTAAAGTAGGGATCGGCTGTTCCACCCCCCACCAGGAAATCGTTGGAGGAGGCGTTCCAAAGGGTCCCGAACCCGATGATGTGGCCGATCTCGTGGATGATGACATCCTCCAGCACTCCCGCAGCTTGCAGATCCGCCACATCAGCTTCGTCCAGCTCCATGATGCCGGTGATGGGGAATGCGCCCCCAATGGTCCGGTAGTAACAAGGTCCGGCCCGACCCAGTACACCCCCGGAACCGTCGATGGCTTTCACCGTCACGTAGACTTTCACATCATCGATGCCGCCGGCCTCCTCGACGGGTTGACACCCCCCTGCCGGAAGCGTGCCCAGGTAGTCGGGAATGTCTCCGACAACGATCCCCTCCCAGCGGTCGGCAGCGTCCTGGAAGATGAGGGCGATGGAAGGATCTACGCTGGTTCGGAAGTCCAGTTCGACCTGGTACCCGCCCGGCTCGTGGCCGGTGGCGTGGAACAGGACCCCGGTCACCCCTGGGGAGCTGGCGGTCAGTTGGTTCGGCCCCGCTATGGGCCCCAAGGACCATGACCCTACCCTGGCCACTCCATTCCCATCAGCGGTGGCCAGCCCCCCGGTGACCGTGCCGCCGCCTGCCGTCACCGAGAAGGTCACGGTCACCCCAGGGGTCGGGTTCCCTTGTGCGTCCTGGAGTAGGACCGACGGCGGGATCGGGACGGGTGTGTCGATGAGGACACTCTGATCGTCCCCGTCGTTCAGCCACATGGATGCAGCCGGACCTGGAATCCCGGCGGCGGAAAAGGTGACGGGATCCAGATCGATGACGGAGGCGGTGAGGGTGTTGGGGCCAGCCGTGGTTCCAAGGGTCCAGCTCCCGACGCCAACCAGTCCTTCGGAATCGGTGGAGGCTTCCGCCGGAGTCACCGATCCTCCCCCTGAAGCCACGGAGAACACGACCGGAACCATGGCAACCGGATTCCCGTCCACATCGGTGACCTTCACCAGGGGGGGCGTGGGTACGTCCGAACCGACCTCGGCGGTTTGACCGTCCCCGGCCACCTTCGTCAGTGCCGACGGTGGGGCCGTCAGCCCCACAGCTCGGAGGGTGACGGTACCGACCGCCTCGACGGAGGCCACCACCCGATTGATCCCAGGCGCGGGCCCGAGAGTCCAACTCAACAGCGACGCCACTCCCTGTCCGTCGGTGAGAACCTGGGCCCCCGCCAGGAGTCCGCCTCCCTCCACCACAGCGAAGCTCACCGGGACCTCTGCCACTCCGTTGCCGAATTGGTCTTCGACGCGTACCGACGGGGATATCGGAACCGGTGTCCCGAATCGGGCCGTCTGATTATCACCGGTGTGAACAACCACTGTTGAGGGCAGGTCGGCGGTTGCGGTGGCGAAAAACGCTACCGGTTCAGCAAGACCTTGGACCTCAGCGTCCGCGGAGTAGGATCCCGCCACATAACCAAGCGTCCACCGCTCGGCGGCAGCCACGCCGGTCTCGTCCGTGACGGCGTCCCCCCCGTCGATGGTGCCGGGGGATTCCTCGAAGTCGGGCGATCCCGAAGGGGAGAAAATGACGCTTATGCCCGGCACGGAATTCCCGAAGGCGTCCTCGACACGGACCCGGGGCGGATCGCCAACGTCCGTACCCACAGTTGTAGTCTGGAGACCGCTTCCCTGGGCCAGAGCGGAAGCCGGTGGCCCGGGTTCGGCGGTTGCGGTGAGGATCAGAGGCTCCACCCCCGGGATATTCACCTGCAGGGATTGAGGTCCAGCCCTGGTCCCCAGGGTCCAGAGCCCGGATACCACCACGCCCGACGGGTCCGAGATTTGGCTTGCGTCGGCGATGCTGCCCCCACCTTCCGCAACCTCGAAACCCACCGGAACTCCTTCCAACAGGTTCCCGAACCGGTCAGCCACGATGAGGGTTGGACGGAGCGGAAGCTCGGTCCCCACCTGCCCCCTCTGCCCGTCGCCAAGGAGAACCGTAATCTGGCTGGGAGCATCCGGGAGTCCAGAAGCGGTGAAGGTAACCGGAGGAAGGTTGGCGACCGTGGCAGTCAGTGAGTTGGGCCCGGGCGCGGTCCCCAGGTTCCAGAACCCGGACTCGGCCACACCTGATGCATCCGTCTCGCCGGTCACATCGCTGAGGAATCCACCGCCCTCGGTGACGAGAAACTCCACGGTGGCGCCCTCAACCAGGTTGTGGTGGACATCCCTCACCAGCACCGATGGCCTCAGGTCGAGGGGGGATCCAACCACGCCGGTCTGGCCATCCCCTCCCACCATGGTGATGGTTGCCGGTTGGTCGGCGAGTCCAATGGCGACGAAGAACACCGGCGGGAGTCCCGTCACCTGGGCCTGGAGGGCCTGAACGCCCGCCGTCGTTCCCAGGATCCACGCGCCGACACGGGCCATGCCGTCCTTATCGGTGGTCTGGACTGTGCCCGAGACCAACCCTCCTCCGGAGGCCAGGGAGAAGACCACCTCCTGACCCCGCATCGGTTTCCCCTTCTTGTTCAGCACCCGAACGGATGGAGGGATGGGGATGGGTTTTCCCACCGTGGCAGCTTGGTCGGCTCCGGCCACCACGTCCAGGGACACCGGCATGGCCGGGGGACCTGATCCCCAGTCGCAACCGCTCAGAAATGCCAACAACAGCCCTACCGCGGTGAGCCCTGGCACTGGGGAGCAGAAAGGCCAGCCGGTCAACTTCACCCGTTCGAGGCCCGGTTCCGCGAGTCTCCACGCTGAGCACCTCGGTGCCGAAGACTCCAACGCAGGAAGGCTCGGTGCCGCGAGCCTCCGCGCTGAGCACCTCGGCGTCGAAGACATCGCTGAAGCAGGTCTAAAGCCGTGCATGAGGAGGGGGAGTGGCTTCCGGCTTCCGGGAATAAGGGGTCCCCTGCAAATCGCTATCTGAACGATTCGCAGGGGACAAGCAATAGATCAAGTGCTTTCCGTTCTCAGGCCGATTCCCTCGGGCTCTCCGTCCTTCCCTCGAGCGGTCCCTCTACCGAAGCCCCCCCAGCGCAGCAAGGATATCCTCATTGGCAGGCCGCAGGCTGTAGTCCACCTCCACGAACCTCCACCGGACCACGCCCTCCCGGTCAATCACGAAGGTCCCGGGGTGAGGGATCTGACGGCCCCTGGGGTCATCCGTGTTCAGGAGCCCATACCGGTCGATAACCCTGTGACCCTCATCG
>JBDHGR010000246.1:0-10128 GCA_039589815.1 Gemmatimonadota bacterium
CGTCGAAAAGGTGTTGGAGCTCATGGAAGAAGGTTGAGGGACATTGGGGGTGACCTTCGCCGGTGATCATCGGTACATCCCTCAGAAGTCGATGTGCTGTACTTGCTCCATCTTCTGGGCCACTTCGAAAACCGCGCGCGCCACGGCCAGGTCCTGGATTGCGATTCCGGAACTGTCGAAGACGGTAATATCCGTATCGGAAACCCTGCCCGGTGAATCTCCAAGGGTGACGGACCCCAATGCACAGATCTCATCCACTGACCTGATGAGCCCATCAGCAAAGGCATGTTGAAACTCGCCAATTATGACGGACTGTCGGGGGTATTCGGCAAACAGCCGTGCGCGTTTCAATATGGCCGTGTCGAGCTCGATCTTTCCCTTGTCATCAGCGCCCATCGCAGAGATATGAGTTCCCTCTCCGATCCATTCATTCCGAACGAGTGGTGACTCCGATGGGGTGACGGTAACGACAATATCCGAGCCACGCACAGCATCTTCCGCGCTCGTGAATCGGATGTCGATCTCTACGTCCTTCAGGCGATCGGCTATCCAGCAACGGCGAGTCTCCGAACGGGTAGAAATCTTGATCGAAGAAAGTTCCCGGACCTCGGCCACTGCTCGAATCTCTTGCTCGGCCTGATGCCCTGCACCGATGACGCCCAGTACCCTAGCATCTGAACGAGCCAGGCTGGAGACTGCGATGGCGTTCCCGGCAGCGGTCCTGAAACCGTTCAGATACGATGCGTTCACCAGTGCTTGTGGGAACCCGGTCTCGGGGTCGAGCAACAAGATCGTGGAGCCGTGGGCCGGTAGGCCCTTCTCGAAGTTTCCGGCCCAATAGGTGCCGCATTTGAAGCCAACCAGTTCGTCATCACCGTCGATGCCCGATTTGATGGCGAATGCTTCACCAAGATTCAGACCGGTGCCGATGACGACATCGAACACCCGCGCGCGGTCAAGCGCAACCGCTTCGAAAGCCTGCCGAACCGCATCGAAAGCGAGCTGACGGGTCACGATCTTCCTGACCGTCGATTCGGTAATAATCGCTAGCTTGCCCATCGCTGGCCTCCTCGGCCTGGATCGTTTTGTTTTAGCCTTGGCGGAGGCTCGCCCCCCGACGGGGAAGGGTCGAGCCTATCCCTCCAGTGTCTCGGCCCTTGGTCAGGGTGTATCCCTGACGCCGCGAAGGACAGAACGGACTGCATAGGCCACTATGCAAACTCCAACAAGCACCGCGACGCTGAGGGCCTCGTCAGGTGGCATCTGCAGTAGCAGCCAGCCGACGACGGCACAGCTCAGCAATGGAATGACTGACCCGAAAGGCAGCGAGAACTCGCTTTTTTTGGGGAGTCCGTCGCGCCGGCGTAAACGCAACACGGCAAGGCTTACCCCGAGGTCAATGAGTAACAGCGATCCGGTTGCCACAACGGCCAGATACTGGAATGTGCCACTCAACGCGAACACCCCGATCACCGCAGCGAAAAAGATGATCGAGACGTGGGGCGTCTTGTACTTCGGATGTACCTTCCCAAGGAAGCTCGGCAGGTTCTTGTCCAGCGATGACGCGAAGATCACTCTGGGCCCCCCCAACATGTCGCCGCTTAATGTGGCGTAGATCGAGATCACGGCGCCCGCGATCAGCATCTTTCCGCCCCAATCGCCGAACACCTCCGTTGCGACAGCCACCAGGGGTGCTTCGGTATGGTTGGGCAGCTCAGGCCCGAGCACGCCTTGCGCCACCGTTTGCAGGCCAACGTAGAGTACAAGTAGTCCGCTAATCCCGAACAGTAATCCGAGGGGCACGGTCTTCCCCGGGTTTTTGATCTCCCCGCTGGCATTAAGCGCGCACTCAGCCCCGCTGAAGGCGAAGAACAGCAGAATGGTACCTGTACCGATGCTGGCGAATGACGGCCATTCGGGAACGGCGAGGTTCTCCAGGTTCAAAACAAATAACCCGGCGCCCAGGAGTAACAGGAGCGGGACGAGCTTCGCCAGGGTGTTGAAGATGTACAGTCGCACTCCCGCGATGACGCCGCGGATGTTCACAGCGGCCAGGAACACCAGCAACGCGATGATGAAGACTGCCCTGGGGATGGACTCATCCAGGATCGGAAACGCGACGGCGATGGAATCGACCATGATGACCGTGATCGCCGCGTCCGCCAGCGCGGTGTAGCCAAACCAGAACAGAATCGATGCCACGAATCCGGCAAATGGGCCGAAAGCTTCTTCGACATAGGCATACGCGCCACCGCTGCGGGAGACCCGGCTGCCCACCTCAGCGAAGCACAGGAAGACAAACGCAACTGTGACCGAGCAGGCCAGATAAGCGAGAATCGCCGCGGACCCAAGCTCCGCGGCGACGATGCCTGGCAGCACGAAAATGCCGGCCCCGACCACCATGTTGACCACGCCCAATCCCAGGGCACCGACGCCGATTACCCGAACCAGTCCTTCCTCTTGCACGCCATTCGAATCGGCCATGCACTGCTCCTTTTTGCCCTCGATCGGGGGCAGACACGATGCTCGTTGGAGGGTTTGAGTTCCGGCTAACCACCTGAGGGCCACCGGTCGCTACAGTCGATCGCGCGCCGTGTGCGAGAAGTAGTCGACCACTTCGCCTGCGGTATCAAGCACGTGGATGCCCGGGTAGCAGATCGTTGTGGGACAGATGTGACCCGGGACCGCCAGCAAGTAGTCGCCTACGCGAGGTAGTTCGCCTGAGATCCGGAATACCCCGTGCTCTTCGCTCTGCAGTAAGAGTCGAGCCTCGTCATGGCCAAGCAGGTAGGCCCTTTCTGCCAACGGAAGATCAGCACTGACTGCTTTGCAACCCAGGTCCGTGGTAATCGTCCCCGCCTCCGGATGCCGGTCCACCACCTGGGTAAGGATCAGAGCAGCCCACCGAAAGGGCATGTCTGGCATGGCCACACTATAGCCCCCGTCCCAGTAGATGAATGTCCCCGGTGAACCGTACATGCCCTTCGTTCGCGCGTAGTAGGGAAACGAAAAGCCGCCGCCGGCGACGACGCACGGAACGGGAATCCCTTCAGACTCGAGCTCATGCCGAAGAACCTGGAGCAACTCGATGTGCCGGTTCGCCGCAGCCTCGCGTTGGACCGGGTCGCTGAATTCGTCCTGTCCGTCATACAGGTGAAAGCCGGAGGGCTCCAGGAATGGGTGTGCGTCGATTTCCCGATAAAGCTTCGCGGCGTCCGGGCCGAATCCGATTCCCGTGCGGTGCATGCCGGTATCCAAATCCAGCATCGCCCCCATCGACTGCTTTCGGCGCGCAGCCACGGTGGCCAGCACCTCCAGGTGAAACGGGGTACTGACGATGGTGGCGATCCACGCCTCCGGGTAGGCCGACGTGAAGTCGCAGAGGCGCTCGATCTTGCGCTCCTGGACCTGAGGGTACGAGAGAATCGCCTTGCGGGCTCCGACCCGGAGCACCATTCCCAGCTCCTGCAACGTGGCGCACTTGAATCCGGCGAACCCGACCCCGACCTGTTTGCGCGTGACCACCTCGGATTTATGCGTCTTTACATGGACCATCAGGTTCTGGCCGCCGCCCACCAGCTCGCAGACACTTCGGATGTTGTGGTCCATCATGTCCTGGAAGAGGAGCATAGCCGGCGTTTCCAACGCGTCCGGGTCGGCGACGCCATAACCTTCACAGGTGATCATCGATGTAGTCCTTTGGGAAAACCGGCTGCGGTGCCCTACTCGATGATCCGTTTGAACAGTTCCAGGCCGATGTTGCGACCACAGACGGCCGCGACGACCTTCTTGCCTTGGAACTGCTCTTTTCGTTTGAGGAGCCCCCCCACACTCAAGGCCGCCGATCCCTCCGCGACCAGGCGATGTTGTTCGAACAGCAGGCGGATGGATGCTTCGATCTCATTCTCGGACAACAACAGGATCTCCTTCACGTATCGCTGACACAGCTCGAGCGTGATGCTGTCCCCATCCACGTTACCCGCGCACGTGTCAGCCAGCGTAGGGTAGGTCTCCATCTCGACCATCTTGTTGGCCCGCATGGACTCGTACATCACCGGGGAGTTCTCCGGTGAGACGCCGAAGACCTCGATATCGGGATTGTGGGACTTCAGCCAACCTGCCGACCCGGTCATCAATCCCCCGGCCCCGCAAGCGAACAAGGCCGCATCCAGATCGGGACATTGTTGGGAGATCTCGTAGCCGCAAGTTCCCTGACCGCCTACTACAATGGGATCATTGTAGGGCGACACGTAGATCTTGTCCTCGACACCCGCCACTCTCCGGGCCTCCTCCTCGGCGTCCCAGGCCCGGGTGCCATGAATGACCAGATCCAGGCCGTGTGTTTTCAGAAGTTCCAGGCGTGAGGGTTCAATGTCCTGAGCCACATAGATCGTGGCCCGGCGCCCCCGGATTTTCGCGGCTTCTGCAACCGCCAGCGCGTAGTTTCCTGTCGAGGCCGAGACAATCCCTTTGTCGAGCTCAGCTTCAGTAAGGGAGAGGATCTTGTTGATGGCGCCGCGGAACTTGAAAGAAGAGGTTCTCTGCATCAGATCCAACTTGAGCCAGACCTCGCCATCGATTTGTTCGCTGAGGAACATGGAGTACTCGAGAGGCGTGGGCGACAGGTATTTCTCGCATCTCTCGCAGGCATCACGCACCAACTGAGGTACATCGAGGACCTCTTGCGGTTCAACCGTCATCTTCGATCTCCCATCTACCGAGCGCCGGGACAAAGGGCGCCCGGATAGGTCGTCCGTCACTTTTCAATTCTTACCAGATACTCCCAAGCGCAACCGTGATGGCCTCGCCGCTTACACCACTCGACTCTTCCGAAGCAAGAAAGCCGATGGTCTCGGCCATGGCCCGTGCCTGCTATGCCTGTGAGGGCAGACTACTCCATCAGCTCGAACCCTGCCCCGGGTCGGATACCGGCACGGCCTCCTGGGCGATCAAGGCCACGGCGGCCCGGGTCACTTCTGTCGCGAAAGCGTAGTCGTAGGTTACGCCGGTGGGACTGCCCGAGTCGTTGGCCAGTCGGTCTGAGGCGTCCTCGGACGTGTGGTAATGCATGTTCGCATCCCAGAAGTCCGGCAGCGAGTTCTCGATCACCAGGATGGCCGGGAAGCCTGCATCCCGGAAAGGGTCGTTATCGCTCGTGGACTCGGTGTCGATGAGGGTGTCGTTGACGATCAGAGCTGGGACATGGTCGGCCGCCGCCTGCAAAAAGGCCGCTCCCCAAGCCACCGAAGGCGGGTGATCCGCCTTGGCTTCCACCTCGGCATCGATGATCGTATGCGGATCAACGTCCGATCCGGGCCGCAGGATCATGTCCAGGTTGATCATGCCCGCGATATTCTCGCCGGCCGGCAGCACGTGGCCGTTAACATAGTCCTTGCTTCCAGCCAGGCCGTCCTCTTCGGCGTTGAAGCCGATGAAGCGAATCGTCGACTCGAACCGGTACCGGCTCAAGACACGGGCCGCCTCCAAGACGCCTGCTGTGCCCGAAGCGTTGTCATCGCCGCCGGGCCGGTCGCCTTCCAAGTGGTCGTAGTGGGCACCGATGACGTAGATGGTCTCAGGGGTCGTCGTCCCGGTGAGTTCGCCCACCACGTTCATGTAGTCTCCTTGCACGGAGACGGTCAGCCCCATGGCCTCGAACGCGTCAATAAGATATAGGCGAGCTTCCTGATTGCCCGGCGACCCGGGCCCTTCATAAGCGTTGCGGTTACGATGGCCCATGTCGTAGTCGGACCCGCCGTAAAGCCCGAGCCCCATGTTCTCAATGACCAGTTGATAGGTTTGATATTGGGTTTGGGACACCCCGTCGGCCACGTCCTGAACGGATGGAATGGGGGGAACGCCCGCCTCCCGGGTACACCCGGAAGCGGCCACAATGAATAGGGCCGCCGCAGTTGGCACAAGCCAGATGTTGGAACGATTAGGCATCATCTCTCCTTTTGGGCTCTCACAATCCTTGGCTCAATCAAAAAGTGGCCGCAGTCGTGCAATACCCTCACGGATATCGTCTTCGTCGTAATGGGCAAAAGACAGGCGCAGGAAGTTGCCCAACCTGCCGTCGCTGGAAAAAACGGACCCCGGTTGAAACCCTGTCTGAAGTACCCTTGCTCTGTCCCGGAAGGCCGAAGTGTCAACGCCATCGGCGAAGCGGACCCAGAAGAAGTAACCGCCGTCAGGTCGTTGCCAGGTGGCCAAGTCGCCGAACTCAGTCTGCAGTGAGTGGTGCATCGCCAGGACGCGATTCCGATACGTGCGTTTGAGTTCTTTGACATGAGCCTGTTGCAGGCCGAGATCGATTGCGTGTCGGACGATATGCGAGGAATGGTGGCTGATGCTGCCGCCACTGCTGACGAAACCGTTCTCCAGGAGGCGTGTTCGCAGCGCTGGGCCCGTCTGTATCCAGCCGAGGCGCATCGCCGGGGCGAGGATTTTCGAAAAGGAGCCGAGGGAAAGAACTGTGTCGGTTTCGATCATCGTACCGAATGCTGGCGGAGGCTCGTCATAGTAGTGAAGAAGCTGATAGACCTCGTCTGCGACAAGCAGAAATCCATGCTGTTGGCTGAGTTCCATCAGGCGTTCACGGCGCTCGGCGCTCATGCAGTGTCCGCCCGGGTTGTGGTAGCTGGGGATGATGTAGACAACTCCACAAACACGGTCTCGCCCGATCTGCTGAAGGTCGTCGACACCAAATCCAACGCCTGCGAGCTGCCTCCGGAAACAAACAACGACTCGGGGCTGACGGAAACACCGTATCCTTCGCTTAGGTATCCTGCCAACGATTCCAGAAAACGCTCGTCGCCCGGCAAGACACCGTAGTTCAACTCGAACGGATGGGCTTCACTGAAGAAAGATTCGCTGGCTTCCCGAATCAGGTCGACAGGCAACAGGTCGGCTGAAGGCTGGCCGATGCCCAGGTTGATCGTGCCCGGTGGCGGTGCCTCATCGAACGTCACAATGCCACTCACGCTGATTGCCCCCGTTCAGAGAAACAGACGTAGAGTCGAACGCCATAATGACATGCCCCACCTGCGGTGCCAACTACTGCCTCATACATTGCCATGCCTTGCCCAGGGGTGGCCTAACTGGATCGTGGGCAGTTTCAGAAACGTCGGGTCCGGGGGGATGGTTTCCGGGGAGGCCGTGTCGTTGCGGTGGCGGGTGACGCCCATGACCCCTATGGGCTCTTCGCCTCGCAGGTCGACTGCGGGCCATTCAGCTCGGGTTCGTTCCAACCTGAACGGCCCGGGTTCGTCGGCCCTCCCCTTTTGATCCTCCGGCCCAATCGGCCGGTGGGCCTAGCCGACGATGAAGACCTGTCCGGTCAGGCAGCCTTCCACCGCCTTACTGAATGCCAGGCCCACGGCTTCATTCGATACATGCACATGTCCTCGGAAGAAGCCGTCGTATAGGTCTCGACACGATTCCAGGACCTCGGGACTGACAGCGTTGATGCGGATGCCGCGAGGCATATCCACCGCAGCCCCTCTCACGAAGCCATCGAGTGCGCCATTGGCGGCGGCAGCACATGAGCCACCGGGGATGGGATCACGGTTCGTCACACCGCTGGTCACGGTGAAGGATCCGCGGTCATTCATGTAGTCGAGACCCTCCAACACCAGGTTAACCTGCGGAAGGGTCTTCCCCAAGATTCCTTCCATGAACTGGCCACTGGTCATCTCATGCACTGGACCGAAGTGGACGTGGCCGACAGCGCTCACCACGGCATCCACTCTTCCAACTCGCCGATACATCGCGCGTACGCTCTCGATGTCCTCAATATCCACTTGCACATCACCGCTGCTTCGACCGACTCTGATGATTTCATGCCGACCAGAAAGGGCCTCTACTGCAGTCGTGCCAACGGCACCGGCCGCCCCGACGATAACGATTTTCATCACGATCTCCTCGCTGGAGCATGCATGGAGGTGATTCAGAGGATCGTTCCGGCTGTTCGAACCCAGAGTACGCTCCAGCGGACGAGCCGTCGAGGGCAATGCCGAGTCCACGGAATCGATGCACGCGGTATTCGAGGGCCACTCGGAACGCTTGAACAGATTAGGAGGTGTTGTCAGAATCGCCGCCGGATACGGGTAGGCGCAGAGGGTAGTTTCTAGACCGCAGATTCCATCTTGTGTTACTATCCCGCCACTCCGGCGGTCGTGGGGATCGGATAGGGCCGGTGGACTCGAAAAACCGCTGATCACGTGGAACACACTTCCCTTGTGACAACGCGGGGGAGCGAAACATGAAGGTCTTCGGAGAAGATCAACTCAGGCAATTGGTTGGGGAGGACGAGGCGCTCGCGGCGGTGGAAACAGCCTTCAAAGCCTTGGCCGAGGGTCGAGTGGTTCAGCCGCCACCCCTCGGACTGGACCTGCAGGAAGTCCGGGGGGAAGTGCACGTAAAAGGCGCTTACCTTCAAGGGGAATCCGTTTTCGCAATCAAGTTCGCGTCGGGGTTCTACGACAATCCCGAGCGTGGTTTGCCGGTCGGAGCAGGTCTGGTCCTGGTATTCGATGCCACCACCGGTTTTCCCCTGGCCCTCTTCCAGGACAACGCCTACCTGACCGAGATCCGAACCGGCGGGGCTGGAGCGTTGGCCGTTCGTCTTCTGGCTCCGGACCGACCTCTGAAAGTGGCCGTCGTCGGGGCTGGAGCTCAGGCACGGTACCAACTCCGGGCTATCAGTCGGGTGCGAGAGATCCAGGAACTCCGGGTCTGGAGCCCGATCCCGGAAGAGGTCGCCGCTTACGTGGACGAAATGGGATCCGCTCTCGGCGCTCCGGTGTCGGGTGCGGGCAGCCCTAAGGAGGTCGTTGAGGGAGTGGACCTGGTGGTTACGGTTACCCCTGCCCGGGAGCCTCTGCTGCAGTTGGGTTGGCTGGCAGAGGGGGCGACGGTGGTGGCGGTGGGTTCTGACGGACCCGACAAACAGGAGCTGGCTCCGGAAATCCTGGGACCGCCGGCTAAGGTCGTGGTGGACTCCCGGGCCCAGTGCCTGGGCTTGGGAGAAACCCACCACGCCGTGAGCGCGGGGATCCTTGCTCCGGAAGATATCCACGCGGAGTTGGGAGAGGTTCTTCTCGGTATGCGCCCGGGCCGCGAAGGCGAAGAGCTCATCGTTTGCGATCTGACCGGAGTTGGTGCGCAGGACGCCGCCATGGCAGGGGTGGTTTGGGAGCTTCTCAGCTGACGGCCCACACCCTGGTACAAGGGGGCGTCAGTTGTGGCCGCGAAGCGGCAGACTTTCAGCTACCACATCTCGCCGGCTTTGGTCAGCGATCAACAAGAGCAAGGAGCCACAACCGATGAAGACGATGACACGTTGTGCGGCGCTTGTTTCGTTGCTCTCGCTTGTCGCCGGTCCTGCGCCGCAGCCCGCTTCGGCCCACCAGCGCCTGCAGGTACCCGAGCGCGGCTTCATCAGCTCACAGCCGGGCGAGACCTGGGAGCAGGGGCTGATCAGTGGCAACGGCACGATTGGCGCGAGCGTCTTGAGCCGTCCGCTGGATGAGCTGATTGTTTTCAGCCACGAGCGCATATTCTTGCCCGAGCGACCACCCTTGATGCCGCCCGATGCCGGGCCGCGTCTCTTCGAGATTCGGCAGCTGATCGACCGGGGCCTGTACCAGCAGGCAACTCAGCTGGTGTTCGACATCTCCGACCAGGAGGGGTTCCGCTACCCGGACCCGTTCGTCCCGGCCTTCGACTTCAGCGTGAAGATGAATGCCGGAATGGAGGTGGCCGACTACGCCCGCTCGACGAACTTCGAGACCGGTGAGGTAACGGTTCACTGGGCCGACAACCGTGGGACCTTCGAGCGCACCCTGTTCGTATCGAGGGCCGATGGCGTCGCGGTTCTGAAGATCAGCGGCCCGGCGCCGGGCCTGATCAACTGCCGGCTCGAGCTCGTGCCGCGCAATCCCGACCACCAGAGGTTCCGCCGCAACATCGCCGGCCTCGAGCGCACCGCCGACGAAACCTCGCTTACCTATCGCAACACCTACGCCAACGCATACCCGGGGAGCATCCACGTCCTGGAGGGCGTCGCCTCGGTTAAGCTGAACAACGGCACCGCGAGGCCGGACGGCAGCGCCTTGGTGATAAGCG
>JBDHGR010000247.1:0-6631 GCA_039589815.1 Gemmatimonadota bacterium
TGGAGGCCGGTGAAGCTGTTGGGCTGGAGCGGGGGGAGGATCACCGACCTCCACCTCACCACCGATTCCTTCTCCCAAGAGGCCGCATACCTCACAGCGGCGGTGGAGCTTCACTTCACCCGAGAGGAAGCCGATCGCCGATCCGCAGGCGGGGGCATGCCGGTCACCCTGACGCTATCCAGCCCGGACAGCGCCTTTGACCCCATCGACCAGGAAGTCGTGGTGGAGCCGGGCACCAATCACCTAGAAGTCGGCCTTCAGGTGCCTCGCCCCCAGCTTTGGTGGCCAAACGGCCTCGGTGAGGCCCACCTATACACCGCCGAGGCGGCATTGAGAGCCGGCCGCCGCACCGACACCCTCAGGACCAGATTCGGCGTACGAACTGTAGAGTTGGTGACAGAACCCGATTCCATCGGTGAAACCTTCTTCTTCCGGATCAATGGAGTCCCCGTGTTCATGAAGGGGGCCAACGTGATCCCCTTGGACCACTTTTCACCCCGTGTCACCCCAGATGATTACCTGGAACTGTTCAGGGATGTTGCCGACGCCAACATGAACATGCTTCGGGTGTGGGGGGGAGGGATCTACGAAGAAGACACATTCTACGACCTGGCCGACGAGCACGGCATCCTGGTCTGGCAGGATTTCATGTTCGCAAACGGCATGTACCCGGGTGATTCGACTTTTCTTGCCAACGTCCGGGCCGAGGCGGTCCATCAGGTACGTCGCCTCAGGGGCCACGCAAGCCTGGCTCTCTGGTGCGGGAACAACGAGATGGACGAGGGCTGGAAGAACTGGGGTTGGGGCAGGAACTACGACACGCCTGAGGACTCGGCCTCTGTCCGGGACGCTTACGAGGCGGTCTTCCACGAAATCCTCCCTGGGGTAGTGTCAGCGGAAGACCCGAGCCGGAGATACTGGCCTTCCTCCCCAAGCCTCGGATGGGGAGACCCGGAGAGCCTGAACCGAGGGGACAGCCACTACTGGGGTGTCTGGCACGGGCAAGAGCCCTTCCAGGTCTTCACTCAGAAGCTCCCGAGGTTCTCCAGCGAATTCGGCTTTCAGGCCTTTCCACCCATGGAAACAGTGGAAGCATTCACCCATCCGGAGGATCGGTCCCTATTCGATCCCACGGTCCTGGCCCACCAAAAACATCCTATCGGAAACCAACTAATCCTCAATTACATGGAGCGGGACTACCCAACGCCCGAAGCCTTCGACGACTTCGTCTATGTGAGTCAGCTCCTTCAGGCCCGGGGAATGCGGAAGGCTTTCGAAGCTCATCGCCGAGCCAAGCCCCGGACCATGGGAACGCTCTATTGGCAACTCAATGACACCTGGCCGGTGGTGTCATGGTCCAGCCGGGACTATCACGGCCGTTGGAAGGCTCTTCACTTTGCCGCCAGAAGAGCTTTTGCACCCGCCCTCATTTCCCCGGCGTTGAATGGGGACACTCTGGAGGTCTGGGGGGTTTCGGATCTGAACCGACCCGTGGAAGGCACCCTCTCCCTCGAGCTCCTGACCTTCGACGGCACCAGCCTCTGGCAGGCCTCGGTTTCTGCGAACCTGCCCGCCAACCGGAGCCAAATCCTCTGGAAGGGTTCAGCCCCGTCCCTTCTCGGGGAAGTAGACACGAGGCAGGTGGTATTTGTGGTTGAGATGGCAGAAAGTGGAGACCAAGCTCAAAGGCGAGGCAACCTCTTCTACTTCCATCCCCCCAAGGATCTGGAATTAGGGGCCCCAGCTATCCGCTTCCGGATTGCGGAGGAAGAAGAGGGCCTCCTCCTCGCTCTGGAGGCTGACTTTCTGGCCAAGGATGTATATCTGAGCCTCGAAGGATCCCGCTTCTCAGACAACTTCTTCGACCTCCTCCCCGGGCGACCCCACGCCGTTAGGCTGGAGACAGAACTGGACGCCGAGCGGGCAGAAGCAGAGCTGGAGATCCGGACGCTGGCCGAAATCCCGGCAGGGGGCTTGGGCGCGGAGGAGTCCGTCGAATCCGGGGAATGAAGGTCCCGCCTTCGCGCCGGACAGCCTAATAACGCCCTTTAGTTGTTCTGGGCTCCCTGATTGATCCAGTTCTTCAGGTTGGTGAGATCGATATTGTCCAGAGCCGCCCCTCCCACAGGCATCCGCTGCCCAACGGTTTGCCGACCCTCCACCTTCACGATGAGGTAGCTGTCGTTGGCGTTCCCTGGGATAACCCTCATCGTCCCAGACTGGGTGGCCAAAACGTTCACCAGGTTCGCATGGGAGCTCCCGGTGCGGAGATCGAGGCCCGCCTGTTGGGAAGAGCCGTGGCAGGACCCGGAATTGCACCCTCTCCGATTGAAGATTTCCTGGATTACAGTGCCGAAGGATGGATCGGCCACGATGGTTCTGGTATCACCACCCCCTCCGTTGTCGTTGGGCCCGGTCCCGCCGTCACCACAGGCTGCAAGGGAAAGGGCCGCAGCAGCGGCGAGGGCAAGGGTCAGTGGTTTCCTCAAGGGTTGCCTCCGAGTTGGAAGAATGGATTGGGCTCTGGTCAAAAGTGGAGAAGCCGAGTTATGGCGAAGCCCAGGCGCCATTCATCGGGCTCGAAGGGGAGGTCGGTCCCCACCAGGAACTGACTTGGGTTCAACCGAACTGAATTGGTCAGGAAGACCTTGAAGAAGTGGCCGCCCGTCTCCAGCTCGAGGCCGAAGGACCCGGCGTCATGCTCCAGCTCTGCCCCGTTCCCGCCAACGGACCACTCGGCTGCCACGCTGAAGATGTCCGTAAGGAAGAGCTGGCCGTGGAAGCCCCAGAAGAGATCCTGAACCGGATCGATCCGGTCCAGCAACACGTTGTACAGGTACGAGGGGACGATGCCAACAGCCAGGCGGTCGGCCACCAGCGTATTCAAGATCAGTTGGCCGTAGTACTGGAAATTCCCTGGATCGCCCGAATCCCGTTCAGGAACCTCCGAGCTCCAGGCGACTCCGCCCTGAACCGCCAACAAAAGAGGAAGCGGGCCCGCCTGTTGCTCCAGCACCCGGAGCTTGGCCTGGAGGTCCCAGTTATTCATGAAATTGCTGCGAGCAATGGTGACCAGGAGTTGATCCAGCGGAGCGAACCCTAGACCGAGCCTCATGTTCACTGGTCCGTCCAGGCCCCAGAAGGCATCAGACCCCTCGGACACTGCTGGCAGGAACCGGTGGGCGATCTCGAATTGCCACTCACCCCGACCAAGGGTTTCCGCCGTGGGCAGGTTGATAGCCTGTGTCGAATGGAATGCCGTGAGGGGCGGCCGGGTCGCCTCGATCCGTCTCTCAAAACGGCGGGGTTGGTCCTGGGCCGCGGAAGCTGAAAAGCCAAAGCTCAACCCCGTAGCCAGGAGAATCAAAACCCCGAAGATTCGGTCGTGCAGCATCCTTTTATAGCCCTTCCCCGCCATCGGCGGGAGAGAGGAAGAAGTCGAGGTCCAACTCCATGACCTCGTCGATTTTCATGAACATCAGTTTCGGGATGGGGATATCGTGATCCGACAGGACGACCTGGAATGCACATCGCACTCTGAGGTCAGCTCCCATGGCTTCCGCACTGCACCCGATCGATCGTTCCCGTTCGATTCCATGTACTGAGAAGGTGCCCCCGGCTATGGCCTGGAATCGGCCCGGGCTCTCCTGGGTCAGGCCGGTGACCCGACCAGCAAAAGAGGTGAAGGGGAACTCATCCGTCTCCAGGTAGTTGTTCCTCATGTGTCGGTTTCGGAGCCCGATCCCCGTGTCGAGGCTGGCCAGGTCCACCTCGAAATAGAACTCGCTGGATGTCAGATCGGTTTCCCCACCGAGGCCCTCCCCCTCCAGGAAAAGGAACCCGTCGATGCGGTCGGTAACGCCCTCGAAATCCTCCAGCGGAGCGTCCGAAACGAACCGGATCCGGTTTTCTCTCTCCAGATCTACCCTATACTCCTGGCCTTCGAGGGGAACAAAGGCACCGGCCCCTGCCACCACTCCAGCCAGAAGGAGTGTCGAAGAGAAGCCCAAATGGCTTTTTCGGCGCACGGGCCCTGTCCTTTTCTTGCCATGAGAAATAAAAGTGAATGCGCAATTAAAGCTTAAAACACATCTTCCATGCTTAAAGTTCCAGGGAACGAACCAGGTTCCACATTTTTTCTTTTAACGTTCCGGCGGGGGTGTGCATCATAGAAATCGGACCCCAAGAGATACTCTCGACGGAGGCATGACCGATGAAGACGTGGATGAAGCCCTTCGCCCTGGTGGCCGTTTTGGCTCTAGGCGCGGCGGCGTGTGAGGACGGGACGACCGATACGAACGGTTTCGATGAGGGTGGATTGATTGCCGACGCGGCTCTGATCGCGGCCGATGGGATGTTCCAGGACCTTGCCCATATGCAGAGTCCTGCAACCTGGGCGGGGATTGGATTCGGGCCGGAAGCCGGACCAATCGAGATCCAGGGGAGCCGAACTTTCAGCAGGACGGTGACGTTCTTCCCAGAGGACAGCTATGACCCCGTGACAACCACCCACATGCACATTGTCTCGGATCTGGAACGGGAGGTGACGCACACGTTCTGGAGCGCCGAGATCGAACGTCACCGGGACATGACCGTCAGCGGATTGGCTGGGGAAGAGACCCAGCGGACCTGGGACGGAACCGGCACCGGCAAGGTCTTCAAGAGCCGACACCCAGAGGGTGGGGCCGTCCGGACCTACGACATGGAGAGCTCCGCGCTCATCACTCAGGTCGTGAGGGCCATTCCCAGAGCCGAAAACCCATGGCCGCTCTCAGGCACCATAACACGGACCATCAAAGCTGTCCGCACCAAGGAAGGCGAGGATCCGGTGGAGCGGAACCTCACCGTCACCATCACCTTCAACGGCACCCAGTTCGTCAAGATGCTGGTGGACGACCTGAGTGACGCGGATGGTCCCGTTGAGTACGATATCGACCTGGCCCAGCGGAACGTGAATCGGCGTTTCCAGCGGAACGGTCAATAAGGGTCAGTTCAAATGTTTTTAGGCCCGTCGGGGTGAGGGGCAGCAACGGGTGGAAGGGCGGGCTGAAAGGGAGCGGAGGGTGATTCAAACACCCTCCGCTTTCTCCTTTCCTACCTGCGGGCGCCAAAGAGGCCTCGCCAGGGCACCCTGGCCAAGAGGAGAACCGCCAGGACGGCTGCCGCCACCAGGGGCCAGAAGGTATCGGCTTTTACCTTCCAAAAGAAATGGAGCGCTCCAAGGCTCGCTGCGAGGTAGACGAGGCGATGGAGCTTTTGCCATCGCTTGCCCAAGCGGCGAATCCATCCTTTTGTGGAGGTCACGGCAAGAGGCACCAGAAGCAGGAAGCCAAGGGCGCCCGAGGTAATGAAAGGACGGTCCACCACGTCCTCCACGATGAATGACCAAGCAAAACCCTGGTCCAGTCCGAGGTAGATGAGGAGGTGGAGGGAGACGTAGAAGAAAGCGAAGAGACCCACAGTCCGCCGAACCTTGATGATCTGATTCCAACCTGTGAGGCGCCGGAGGGGGGTGATGGCAAGGCCCACCAAGAGGAGAATCAGGGTCCAGCGGCCCGCCCAGTGCAGCACCGCTTCGATGGGGTTTGCTCCCAAATCATCCGTGAGGTAACGGACCGCCATCCACAGGAGGGGACCCAGGCCCAAGAACCAAACGGACAGTTTCAACATTCTCAGGCAAACCCCTCCCCTGCTCGCCACCTTCTTTCAGGAAGGCCCCTAAAACCAGCGTCGGAGGTCCATCCCATCATAGAGAGAGGCCACCTCGTCGGCGTACCCGTTGAACATGAGGGTGGGCCGGCGGCGGATCTCTCCGATCCGGCGCTCCCTCGCCTGGCTCCACCGGGGGTGATCCACCTCTGGATTCACGTTGGCGAAGAACCCGTATTCGCTGGGAGCCGCGATGTTCCAACTGGTGGCAGGCATGTCCTCAACCAGGCGGATGCGGACGATGGACTTGATGCTCTTGAAACCGTACTTCCAGGGCACCACCAGTCTGAATGGAGCTCCATTCTGGGCCAGGAGTTCCTGTTCATATAGCCCCGTGGCGATGAGGGTGAGGGGGTGCATGGCCTCGTCCATCCTCAACCCTTCTACATAAGGCCATTCCAGAACCGCCCGGCGCTGACCGGGCATCTGGTCCGGATCGTAGAGAGTCGTAAACTCGACGTACTTAGCCTGACTCGTCGGTTCGACCCATGCCAGGAGATCTCTCAGCGGAAACCCCTGCCAGGGAATCACCATGGACCAGGCTTCCACACAACGAAGCCTATAGATCCGCTCTTCCGAGGGGAAGCGACCCAGGATGTCATCAAGCCCATACTCACCTGGGCGCTCGCAATGCCCGTCGATCTTCACGGTCCAGGGCCGGGTTCGGAAATCACCGGCGTTGCGGGCCGGATCGGCCTTCGCCGTCCCGAACTCATAGAAGTTGTTGTATTGGGTCACGTCCTCGAAGGGCGTTAGCTTTTCCTCCTGGAGTCCATCCGAGGGGACTTCGGCGGCCGCCCCAACGGTGTCGCAGCTGGCGAGGGCCCCGGGAGCCACGGCGGCCAAAAGGGCCGCACGCCCTGCCTGGCCGATGAACTTCCGCCGGTTCAGATAAACCTCGTAGGGTGTAATCTCCGACTCG
>JBDHGR010000248.1:0-6620 GCA_039589815.1 Gemmatimonadota bacterium
ACTGTGAAGAGGAGGACGTCCCCTCCGTGCAGCAGGTGGGGATACTGATGCCACCCCTCCGGTCCATCCGCTGTCACCCGTTCCGCCGAACCTCCGCTTTCCGGAACCCGCCTGAGAGCGTGGTTGAAGTCCGAGTAGTAAATGAACCCGTCATGGCCCCATAGGATGGAACCCCATGCCGAGTCGGCAAGGGTCTCCCTGATGCTTCCCCTGGTTACGATGACATTCCCTGGATCATCGATGAACGCGATCTCCCTCCCGTCCGGTGAGAAGCTCCAGGAAACGGCTCCGGCAGTCCCAGGGACGAGGGACATCTCCGGCTCCTCGAAACGGTGCAGCCAGATCTCCCAGCTCGCGTCCTCCCTGGGCAGGGCGTATAGCATCCTCGATCCGTCAGGGGAGATCTCGGTCGAGAGGGCATCCACCGCTTCCAGCGGATACCAGTTCTCACCCTCTGGCTCCCCGGGGCGCACCATGGCCCAGGTCAGGAGTGCGAACAGGACGACCACCAAACCCGCAGAGCCGATGGCAAAGGCCTTCCAAGCTCCAGCCCCGGAGGGGACGGAAACCACTCCCTCCCCCCATCGGAAGCCTGGGTTGGCCAGGGCCTTGGCGAACTCCCCGGCCGTGGGAAACCGGTCAGCTGGGAGCTTCTCGATGGCCTTGAGGAGGGCTCCCTCCACATTCAAAGGGATGGCTTTCCGGTGCTCGGTCGGTGGCACCACCTCCCCGGTGAGGATCTTGGCCAGTACGGCCTGCGCCGTGTTCCCCGAGAAGGGCGGCTCCCCCGTAAGCATCTCGTAGAGAACACACCCCAGGCTGTAGACATCGCTGCGAGCGTCGGTGTCCCGATCCGCTGAGGCCTGCTCAGGACTCATATAGTAGGGAGTCCCTAGGCTCAGGCCTGTCTCCGTCAGTCGGCCTCCCCCCGCCGCGCTCACCGCCAGGGCGATGCCGAAGTCCGCCACCAAGGGCTTGCCCTTACGAAGGAGGATGTTCGCTGGCTTGATGTCCCGGTGGATGATCCCGTCGTCGTGGGCGGCTTGGAGGGCCTCGGCTACCTCCGTGGCGATGCGGACTGCCTCGTCCACGGGTAGCTGCTTCTCCCGGTTCAGACGATCTCGGAGAGACTCTCCTTCCACGTAGGGCATCACGTAGTAGAGTTGGCCATCGGCCTCGCCGGAATCGAATAGCGGCAGGATGTTGGGATGCTGAAGGTGGGCAGTGGTTTGGATCTCGGAGAGGAAACGCTCGGCGCCTAGCACCGCTGCCAACTCCGGCTTCAGGATTTTGAGAGCCACCTGGCGATTGTGCTTAAGATCCTCGGCCAGGTAGACCGTGGCCATGCCGCCGGATCCGATCTCGGACTCGATGCGGTAGCGGTCAGCGAGTGCAGCCTTCAGGCGTTCCTCGTGTTCCATGTCGGATGATCCGGTGTGAGTAGACCGCCCATCCCACCCCAGTCAGACGCCAGTGGGAACGATGCGTTGTGGGTAAGGTGGGGGCAAGGAGAATCCGTCCCAAAGATTCGAGGGTGGGGGGACATTCTCAGATCCACTGGAACCGGGTGTCCGCCGTGCTCAGAAGCCTTCGGAGGCAAGAACGCGTCAGGGGGCGGGCTAGGAAACCGAAACACCTCTCCCGCTAGCGTTCCGCAATCTCCGCATCCCTTCATAGCATGGCCAAAAGTCTCCCGGGGCGCTGTTCCACCCCGGAACCCAGGAACACATCCTATGAAACCAGTTCCCAGCAACGCTTTCTCCGGGCGCGACCAACCGAGTTGTGTCAGCCTCCCTACCTCGGTACCCCTCCCTCCGGAAAGAGAGACACTTTCACGTAGTTCTCGAGGTTCAGCCAGAGCCGGGCGTCCCGCTGGACCGTCTCCGGGGTCACCCCGGCCATACGGGAATCATCCACCAGTAGATGAGCTGGAGATGACAGTCATACACTCGCCGTGTTGGGCCTGTATTTAGCCTATTCCGCACGGGTCGAGGTCGCGAAGGAGTATGCCGAGAAAGCCGCTTCACTCGATCCTCTGTCGTGGCTGACAGCTCATAGTATTCATCATGTGGACCTTTATGCCGGGCAGGCAGATTCGGCTTTCCACGGAATGGCGGAACTGGCGGATCGACTCGCACCGGGAGAGCCGTGGCCTTCATATGAGGTGGGATATGCTGCGTTGCAGGCAGGTTTGAATGAGGAAGCTCGGGTTTGGTTCAACAGGTCCATGGAGGGGGGATCAGAACATTACGCGCGTTGGAGTCGGGTCCTAGTCCGCATAATGGATGGTGACTTTGAGGCGGCAGAAAAGGACCTAGGGGATTTCGCCTCTTCTGTTGCTTCGGGCCGGGTCGGTTACGGGAGCTATCTAATCGGTTCCTGTTATGCCGGAATCGGGAACACCGAGAAAGCCTTTGATTGGCTGGAGAGAAGCGTGGACCAGTGGTTCACGAACTACCGGTTCATGGGAGAGTTGGATCCACTCCTCTCATCAATACGGCCAAGCACTCGTTTTGAGGGATTGCTCCAAAGGGCAAGACAAAAGGACGGTACGCTGGAGGTATGAACCGAACGACAGAAAGAACCCTTCCCGAGTGCGGATGATTTGACAGGACCCTCCCTTTTCCGAAGCCCAACAAAAGGCATGATTTGAGGCATTCGGCCTTGGCTGAGGGGATGAGAGGGTAACGCCCGGTTCAAGCGCGGGCTCAAGAGTGCGCTGCCGCGGAAGCGACCAGGCAATGCCGGTCGGAGAGGAGGTCGGGATGTAGACTGAAACTCTGATGAGTCGTCCTGAGGGTGCGAGCCCCACCCAGCCAAAGCGTAGCCAGCAGGCTGGTAGCCAGACTTGCAGCCGTCTCCCGTGAGGGCACGGTTGGAGCGTAGTCAGGCGAGCGGGTGGGCCACCTGTGTCAGCTCCGAAATGGCACAAGATTCCGGTGCTCAAGGGATTTTTCGCCTGGAAAGCAGTATTCCCGGAGGCGTGAAGGCGAGTCGAAGGGAGACGGGCGGGGTGGGTGGCAAGCTCCGCGACCATCCCCGCTTCCAGGCCCTGCTGGACAGGTCTGATGTGGGGCTTTGACGTGGGCTGAAAGGAGTGCTTTTCGGTCATGGCGTCAGGCATGAAAACCGACAAGAAGACACTGGCCGATGCTTACGCCGCCATGTCCGATGACGAGTTGCTGGGCCTTCACTCGTCTGGAACGCTCACGTTTCCAGATTATTATGCCCTAGAGACTGAAATTGCGGGACGTGGCTTGATAATCCCCAAACGTCCCAAAATCCACTGGCCAAGATCCTTAAAGGCTCATTGGAAAGGAGAGGCCAGTCTGGCAAGTGCGTTCTGGGGTATTGGGCTAGCTAGAGACATCCAAGGCCCGTTCTTTCTCCCTGGCGCGTTCCACATGCGCCTGGAATCGTGGATCCTCTCGGAGAGGTTCTAGGTAGCGGTTGTGGTGAGCGAGGAAGGCGTGATTGCAGAAACCCCAGGAGATGGCTTGGTCCAGCCACCGAATCGCCTCATCCACTTCGCCAACCCTGGCAAAGGCATTCGCGAAGAAGACAGGGAAGTATTCGTCCGCGCTCCCCATGTCCCGCAGGTTCGGGCGATCGAGCACCTCAAACACTCCACCGGCATCGTCTAGGAGTGCCCGATGGAAGAGTTCACTCATGTCTGAGAGGGCTTCAGCACCCATCCCGGCCACCTGCTCGAAGACTCTCCTGGCCCGATCATCGTCTCCCGCGTACCCTGCCGCTTGGGCTTCCCACCAATGGGCAAAGGGATCTCCCTCTGCAAGTCGAGTGGTCGCGTCACTGATGCGGGTGAGACCCAAGTCAGGGCGCCCGGAGAAGACCTCCACACCACCCCACACAAAATGACTGAAGAACGAAAGGGGATCCCTCTTGACAGCGAACTCGGCAAGACCCCGTGCCTCCTCCAACCTCCCCATCTGGGCGAGGATAATGGCTAGGTGTGCGCTCTGAAAACTGTCCCGACTCAACCGCACGGCCGTCCTGCCATAACGAGCGTATCCAGGCAAATCCCCTTGCTTGAACCGGACAAGGGCCATGGCCCAGTGGGAATGGCCTAACTCCGAGTCGAGCTCCATGGCTCTCGAAGCCCAACTTTCCATCTTCCCAAGCGTCTCTTCATCGTGCCTAAAGCCCATGTCATAGGCGGCGTAATAGCATTGGGCTAGGGTTGCCGACAAGAGTGCGTTCTCTCCTAAAACGGTCAGCGCCTCCTCCGTGAGTCGGATCGCGCGATCGGTCCCTTCTCTTGTGAGCTTGGACCCCTCGTGCGAAGCCAAGAGATAGGCGTCATACGCACGGGAGTCCTTGATCGGCTGGGCGGAGAATGTTCTCTCCTCCTCAGAGGTGAGCTTTAGCTTGAGGGCGTCCACGATCGACCGAGAGAGTTGTGCCTGGATCTCGAACACGTCTTGAAGGGTCCCACTGAAACGCTCCGCCCAGACATGCTCGTCGGCCTTCGCATCGATGAGTTGGGCTGTAACGAGAAGGTCGTTCGCGGCCTTTCGTACACTCCCCTCGAGGACATATTGAACACCAAGTTCCTCAGCTATTGTCTTGGTGTCCTTTCGAGTGTCCCTCAAAACCATAGAAGAATTTCGAGAGATTACACGAAGCAGTCCGCAACACGATAGGTCTGTGATAATCTCTTCCGTCAGCCCGTCTGCGAAGTACGCATCCCCTGGATCGGAACTCATGTTGTCGAAAGGGAGGACGACGATGGATTTTCGCCGCCCGGATCGTGAGGTATCGGGCACAGGCGTAGGAGCTTCTTCAGTGACTCTGGGCTCTTCAGGTTTGACCTCGTAGGCCCAGGCAAGAACGAGGGCGATGGGGAAGCCGATGGTGATGAGAGCGATGACGAGACGAGTAGCCCAATCAGGGAGAAGGAGGGCTCCGAAGAGGTCCGGTATGCCCAGCGAAATGGCGACGCTCACCGCCGCGTAGATCGCAGCGACGCGGTAGACCTTCCGCCGCTTCAACTCAGCCAAGAACAACGAGACCTTGGATGCCACTTGGATGGCTCCGGTGAGAGTAGACCGCCCGTTCCAGCCCAGTCAGCCACCAAGGAGAATCATGTGCTGTGGGTATGGTGGGTGCAAGGATCTGGAGGCGGGATTTGGGCTACATCACTCAGTACCACGTCGAGCCACCCGCACCTGGCGCAGGTAGAGCATCAGGAAGAAGACGCCACAAATCCCACACACCCACATAGCAACCTGTTCCCTGAAAAGCTGCTCTTGAAGGACCGGGACGAGTTCGGAGAGTTCATCCGCAGCGGCATGGCCTTGCCGGAGTCGGGCCATAACAAAGACGTATGCTCTGTCCGTTGCTGATAGTGAATCAGCCATCTGGGCTAAGAAGGTCTGACCCAGTCGGTTGTTGTGGTCTAGGTACTCCAATTCCCCTTCCGTCCGTTGAAGCGCACTCTGGGTCTTCGATTGCCGCTCAGACAGGAGTGCCGTGCAGACTAGGAGAACTCCAGCCAAGACCAGGAGCCAAACCCGTTTCCCCTCCATTTTACTACTCCTGATGCCGATCCACTCCCAGCCTAATCCCTCCACCAACCCCCACGCAAACGCTGCATCCACAGAGTCGCGTCTTTGTTGCAGAGAATAGTTGGTGTGGTTAGATATCTGGCATCATTCCAAAGCTAGGAGGAACCATGAAAGGACTCGTCGCAGTACTCCTTTCACTCGTTCTGGCAGGCCTTGCCGCTTGGTACTTCTACGCTGCGTCAGATTCGACTGCACCGGCTGAGATGACCGGAGCCGACGCAATCCAAGAACTCACGCCCATCTTTGAAGCCTACACGGCAGGAATGGTTGGAGGTGATGCCCAAGCAGTTACCTCGCTTTACACCTCGGACGCTGTTGAAATGGTCCCAGGACCGATCCGCCCCCACGACGTAATCGTAGACCACTACAACGAGGTGATTGATGCGGGGACTTTCTTGGCTTTCGATTTCACACCAATGGACGCTTGGGTCCAGGGTGATGCAGCCTTCAGCATTTCGGAAGTGGATATCTCTTATCAAGTTGGTGGCGACCCAACTATGACCTTCGAGTATTACTCGTTCATGCGCTTCGAGAAAGTCGATGGCGAATGGAGGATTGACCGGAACCTGGCGGGTCCGAGGAATCCACCACCGGAAGGCTAACTCACATCTTCCGATCCAAAACTAGAGAGACGGCCCAGGTGAACCAAATGCCTGGGTCGTTTCTTCTGTGGGTACCTCTTGGGTAACCCAACGTCGAATCCGATTCACATTCTGTACCGATGGGCAGGAATAGAGACGTTAGAGTCTCATAACCCACCCCCTTGGGGGGACAAGGGATTGGAGAGGGAGTTACCCGAGGGTAATAGGGAGGACGGCACCACGATTCCCGCAGTTCTTTCCCGCAGTTCCCTCAGTTATTCCGGCAGTTAGAGGCGGCAGATCCCGACATTTCAAACACGAAGAACGGCAGATCGTAGAAGCGACCAGGCAATGCCGGTCAGAGAGGAGGTCGGGATGTAGACTGAAACTCTGATGAGTCGTCCAGTGGGTGCGATCCCCACCCAGTCAAAGCCTAGCCAGCAGGCTGGTA
>JBDHGR010000249.1:0-6604 GCA_039589815.1 Gemmatimonadota bacterium
GTAGTGACGTGGATGTTCACGTTGTGGTTTACCCGAAGACCAACCTGGCCGTCTGTGGGGATCCTACCGGCCGGAAGCTTGGCCACTTCCTGGCCATTCACACGAAAACTGACGCTCTCCGGGATCACAGTCACCCCGAGTATGTTCTTTGCGGTGTGGGCTTCCTCACCCCGAGTGGCCCAGGAAGCGATCGCAGGGTGAGGGGCCCAGTCGAGGACGGTTTCAGTCTCTTCTCCCTTCCGGATCTTCACCAGGAACTCGCCCCCTTCCCGTATAAGGAAGTAGGCGTAGGTCTGATTCCCTTCCGAGAGATCAGCACCGCCGAAGAAAAAGCCGAAGCCTTCCCGCCGGCCTTTCGGGTCGAACAGATAAATCTCTGATTCCAGACTGAAACTGCCGGATGCCGTCTTGCCGGGATCCCAGAAAATCGCCGCGGGGCCCGTCGTGACATGCCACCCCGGCGGCATATCCACATACCATATATCCTCGAGGTTGCCACCCTCCGGGTTGTCTAAGCGGACCTGCCATGTGGGGGGATGGGTCAATTCATCTTCCTGCCCGGTCAGGTTGGAGAAGGAGACGGACAGGGAGATCGGGATCAGTGACAGTAGAACGAGGCGTGAGATCACACCTCGCCGCTGGGTCGCGCGGCGCATGGGCCCTCCGTGTATTGGGTTTAGAGATCCAGAACGCTACTTACTCGAAGCGTCTTCCTCAAGGATCTCGGGGCGGGTGGAAATCAAGTGGTCGTCATGGGTTTAGATCTGGAATTCCCAGGATCAGGTTCGGATCGGGAGAGAGAATCTTCCATAGGGTTCGCTGGGAGGGGAGGGCCACGCCAGGGAAGTTCCCCTCCATCCCTAGAAGGTCGGTGATGATCTGGAAGTGGAGGTGGGGTGCCCAGTTCCCGTTCACTGGGAAGTCTCCTATCCGGGCGAAAGCTCCTCCCCGAGGCAAAACCAGGCCCCGGTGCAGCTGCGATACCTCTTCTTCGGCAAGGTGACCGTAGAGGGTCCAGAACGGGAGGCCTTCACCACCTTCACCCGCCGTGGAGTGCTCCAAGATGACGGTGGGGCCGTAGTCCAGATTCCCGACGTTGTTGGCCACCGAGTGAACGACGGCGTCGAAGGGGGCCAAGACGGGTGACCCCGCCTCGAGGAAGAGATCGATCCCGACATGGACCGTCCTCCACTCCGGTGGCTCACTCCCCGGGGCCAGGAAGATGTCCGAGGTATACCACTGCCTGACTTCGTCGTACCGGCCTACCCCGACCTCGGCACCCACTCCTTCCATCTTTTCAAAGAGGAGACTCGTCCACGCCTCCGCGTCCCCGGGGTCCGGTCCTCGGGGAAACTCCACCGAGTCGCGGGAGAGGTCGAAGACATGCAGGGAGGTCTCGCTCAGGTCCAGGGGCGTAACAGTCCCGAACCCCTGCGGAGGGGGAGGGCCGGATTCCCTTCCCACCACGGGCGAGGCTTCCCTCCCGTGGGTCAGCAACCACGCCAGCACCTCACCCTTGGGTCCCTCAGGGACCTGCCGGGCCATCGGTTGGAGGAAATCTCTTTGATCCGGGGCTCCCTCGATAACGGTCCAATCGGTCTCGTCTGCTGCGAATTCCGCCCTGTCTCGTTCCGTAGAGGGCCTCATCACCAACTCGCAAAAGGGATCTCCGTCAGGCAGCGACTTGACGTGAACCAGCTTGTAGTCCGGGTTGAAGGCCATGGAGCTGGCAGGATCCACCAGGCAATAACACCCCCCGAGTTCGTCTTTTCCTAGTTCCTTCCAGACCTTGCCCATGACACATCCGTAGGCCCGGATTCGCCTTTCTCCATCTATCTCTACTTCCTCGATCCGGTCGTGCATGCCGAACTCGGGGAGGTCGGACACGCCCCTGAAGCCTTCGGGATCCAGATCCGTCCCCAAATCCAAGGCCCGTTCCCTCTTCGAGTCTCCGATCATGCGGCCGTATTCTTTGATGGCCCGGATCACCATTCTCTTGCCTTCCTTCTGGCCCAGCTGGTCCGCAAGGACCTCCGCGAAGGCGAGATGAAGCAGTCCCAAGCGCCGGCAAGCCAAAGCCACCTGTTCTTCCGCTTCTTTGATGGGGATCATGCCCTTGCTCATTTCAGTCTTACTCCAAATCGACGGGTCCGGCGGGGGAGGCTCAGCTCTTGTCTGGTGGAGGAGCGCCCGCCGGCCATCAGCGACGGATGACCAGATCGGCCAGATCAGGCCGGGCCGATTTGATGCTTCCGATGGCTGTCCACCCTACAGCGATATGGAAATGAACCTCGATATGGTCGGGTAGCCCGTACTTAGACTGGAATTCCTTCCCGGTGTCGCTGGTTTTGCTCGTCTCCTTCAACTCCGACAGCCAGACCGCTCCCAACCCCAGTGCGTGAGCCATCAGGAGCATCTGGGTGCCGGCGGCGGCAGCGTCGAACCCGGGATTCTGGGGGACCAGTCGATCGTGACACACCGCCTGTGCCGCTCGTTTGTCGTGGCAGATGACGATGATGGCCGCCGCGTTTTTGGTGGAGATGTCGCTCCAGATCATGGCCTTCTCCTCCGGAGTCGTCAGCACCACAAAGCGGAGGTGCCCCAGGTTGCAGCCGATGGGCGCCGCGTTTCCTGCCTCCAGGATTTCCTCCATCATCTCTTCAGGTATCGGTTTGTCGATCCAGTCACGGATTGAGCGTCGTCCCCAGATCAACTTTCGCACCACCGCCATCTCTTCTTCATCGAACGGGGCCGGAAGGGATTCCTCCACCTCAGGAGACTCTCCGGACCGGATTCTCTCGGCGAGGGCCAGATACCGTTTCACCCAGGCGATGTCGGGAGTGTCCTCTGGAAGGCCTCGTTCCTGCCAAACGTCGAAGACCATCTGAGCCTGATCCCCAAAGTTGGGGATTGCTTTGCCCTTCCATTTGAGGAGTGTGGGATAGAGAGGCACCTCGATCATGTGGTGCACCCGCTCTCGAAGGACCCCCCCCAGGGCTTCTATTGGCATCTTCTGGAGGTCGGCCATCGAGTACTCGTGGAAGGCGTATCGCAGCTTGGTCTTCGAGCTCATTGTCAACTCCTTCTCAAAGATCTGAGCCGCGCCGGAAACGCTGTCACCGGCTGGGCTTTGCCAGCAAGAGAACACATCCGATGGTCACCAGGGCTCCCAGTACCAGGGGGAGCAAATGGGTCCCATCCCGTAAGAATCCAACCAGGCCGTACAGGGCCAGGGTGTTAGCCAACAGGTTCACGATGAGGCCCCACACCCGCCCCGACCAGATTCCGTATTGACGATCCAGATCGATCATCTGATCCACCATCCCACCCGGTTGAAGACGTAGACGATGGCGACGCAATTGAGGAGCGTGAGCTGGAGCATGATTCCCAGGTTCCAGAGGTAGGATTTGCTCCGGTCTTCACCGAGAAGCCGACGGTCGTTCAACAGAAGGTAGAAGGACCAGCCCACGATATTGGTGGCCAGGGAAAGAAACGCAGCGATGGCGATCACCAACCAGACGGGCCGGGGATACCAGACCGCAAGAAAGCCGATTTGGGGGAGGAGGGCGCAAACCTTCCACCGCCACGACCGTGTGTCCGGCGCCCATCCAAGAGCTTCGTGAATGGCAATGGCTCCGGCGATTCCCATACCCACGGTGGTGGAGATGGGCACGGCCAGGAAGGCGATGTAGAAGAGAACGGCCGACCAGGTGGGGCCCAAGAGTGGCGCCAGAGACGAGGCCAACTCCGGCGCGGTTTCCGGGGTGATCCCCACCTGGTGCAGCGTGCCGGCAAAGACGGCCATGACAATGAAATTGACAAGAACGAAGGGGAGGAAGAGTCCGAAGACGATGTCCACACGGGCCAGTGTCTCGTGTTTTCGCCCCCAACCCCGGGCCAGGCCGGCGTATTGAAACAGGACCCAATCCATGACGCCGATGGCCGCCGCCGAGGAGGCGACGAATAGATCCACGCCTTCCACACCGGAGGGGAGCCAGGGCACGAAGGTGCCGTGAAGCAGGGCTCCCCAATCCACACCCACCAGAGCGAGACAGATTCCGAAGCAGACCAGCATGACTCCGATGGCGAGCTTCATGAAGTTCTCGACAATGGCGATGCCCCTCTTCCCCCGGCCATAACTCAGAGTGAGGAAACCGGTCACAGCCATGAAGAGGATCCAGTTGACCTGGCGGGGAAACTCGAACCCGAGCATGGGTGCCAGGGACTCGATGAGGTGGGTGCCGATGCTGTACTGCCCGAAGTTGAAGATGACCGCTACCATTGCGGTCCCGATGAGGCCCGTCATCAGGGATCCGACCATCAAGCCGTGATAGCGGTTTTGCTCGATGATCACCCGAAAGCCCCCGCGGCACGTGAATCGGGCCGAAACAGCCATCATGAACATGCCCAGGCCCATGGAAAGCCAGATCATCCACAGGGTTTTGTAACCGAAGGCTGCTCCCGACAGCATGGCGGCCGTGAGGGTGCCGGCGCCCAGAGTGGTTGCGGCTCCCAAGAATCCCGGGCCACCGAGTTTCAGATAGCCAAGCAGTTTAGTCCAGGGTGGCGCATGCCCGAGCCGATCCAGCTTCGCGGTCTCGGCCTCCAGCGCCTCCTGGGGGAGTGCCTCGGCCAGAGGATACTTCCTGACCTCATCCCGATCGCTCATTCACCCTCTCACGGTCAGCGTTGCGGGCAAGGACCCACCCCGCTCAAGCTCAGATCCTACCGGCTCGCCAGCCCCCCCGCGATCTCCCCACCATCCAGGACGTACACCTGCCCCGTGATGTATTCAGCATCTTCTGATGCCAGGAACGCGAACAATGCCGCCGCCTCTTCCGGGGTCCCATGGCGCTTCAAGGGGAGCTTTCGGTTGACTTCATCAAGCATCTCGTCCGTGTATTCGGCCCTCTGCATGGGTGTGAGGATATAGCCAGGGGCAATGGCGTTTACCCTGATGCGGGGAGCGAATTCCAGGGCCATGGATTTGGTGAGCTCGATGACCCCGGCCTTGCTGGCGTTGTAGTCGGAATAGTAGCGGTATCCCATGATTCCGTTGGTGGACGCCGTATTCAGGATCACTCCACCCTCGTTTTCCATCATGTGCCGGACCGCCGTCTGGGCGATGAAGAACACACCGTTCAGGTTTACCCCGATGACCTTCTCCCACTCTTCCCGGGTGATCTCCAGGAAATCATCGTGGCGGATGCTGATCCCAGCGTTGTTGATCACCACGTCGATCCCGCCCATGACCTGGACGGATTTCCCGACGGCGCCCTGAACCTGATCCAGGTCTGAGACGTCACAGGGGATGAACTTCGCCAGGCCGGGTAACCCAGTGGGGAGCTTTTCCCCGGCTTCCCGGTCATTATCCAGAATCACGACCTCCGAGCCTTCCTCCAGGAAGCGGGCTGCCGTGGCAAGCCCGATCCCGCTGGCTCCACCCGTGACGATCACTCGTTTCTTTTCAAGTCCCCGCATGGTTCCATCCTCGGTGTCTGTTTTGTGCGAGTGCACCTTCAGGCAGGCACAACGCGATAGATGCTCCTGTCACGATACCCGGACACGACTTTGTAGAAACCGGCCAGCCAGCGGTCGGTTTCTCCATCCCCCGAGTCCACTCTCAGGGGTTCGCCCCGTAGAGAGCTGAGTTTGTTCGGCGTCGCGGCGATGATGATCCGATCCTTGCCGACCTGCCGGATGACTTCGGCGCTGATGGGCTGGTTTCCCCTCCCGAAGAGATACCCCTGCCCGCCCACGGGCGTGACGAGGATGCTCCCTGGCCCCTTCCCCAGGAGATCCAGGACCTCTCTTTCGGCCAAGTCCGTTGCCAGGACCTCTCTGTTCCGCACCAGATCCACGCCGGTGAGGCTGTAGGGTTGGGCCAGAAACTCTGTGACCGCTGCCGTCGTGCTGCCCGGCCCCACGATGTACGCGACGTCATCTTCCATCCCCTCGACGATCCCGGCGGCGATGGCCCGCTGGACATATCTCTCGTCGTCGGAGCTCCCGGCCTTGAGGCCCTGGACGTGCCCCCGTCGAAACGGGATCGTCATGTAGCCGAAGAGGCGGGCTGCAACGTGACCGTCTCTCAGGGCCTGTTCATCGATGTCCATGACCTCTGCTACCCGGGTGTTCCTGACCCTGCCGAAGAGATGTTCGGCCGCAAGCTCCCCTCCCCGAGAAGGATTCACGGCGAAAACGGCGGAATGCATCTTCACCCCGGTAGGAATCCCGAGGCACACCACCTGGTCCCGAAGCTGGGCTACGATGTCCCTGGCTGTACCATCACCCCCGGCAAACAGGAGGAGGTCGACGCCGATCTCCTTCATTCGGACCGCGGCCTGTCTTGTATCTCGAGGGGTGGTGGGGTTCCCTATCTCAATGGGCACGATCTCCGGCCTCCCGCCCAACTCCCGAACGATCCTTTCACCCATCTCTCTCGGAGGGGTAACGATGCGGAGTGCCACCGACTTTCCAGGTTCCGTGACCGGCTGCGTCTCCCCTTGGGCCGAAAGGAGGGCTCTGACCGCCTCTGCAGCTCGGCCCGGGGACTCAGGTGAAGCTCCCAGAGAATAGGCCCGCTTCAGGATCTCCTTACCAT
>JBDHGR010000250.1:0-6584 GCA_039589815.1 Gemmatimonadota bacterium
ATCTGGGTGGTGGGGATCCCCTCCCTGATGGCCTGTGCGACCTCCTCTGTGATCTTTTTGTCATCGCCGGCCATCAGGCTCTTCGCGATGTTTTCCAAAATCTCCATGGTGGGCTCCATTAGCTCTCCGTTGGGGATGGTTGAAAGAGAGATGCAATCCTGGGCCTGCACTCCCAGGTGGCGCAGTCAAAGCAGAAATCGAAGTCGTTATTGAAATCGTGGATCGCGGGGCGGCCCACCACCAGAACGCCGGACACCGATTTGATGGGGGACATCAGGCAGCTTGAGTTCAGGCTGATCCCGATCCGCTCGGGATCCAGGAAGGCGAAGAGTTTTCGCTGGCCCGTAATATGCCATCCGCAGTACCCGGGGCTGTACGGGAGAGCCCTCGCCTCCGGATTCACCTTCCCTCTCTCCAAAAGGGAGTCCAGAAAGGCCTGGGCCAGCAGGGTCGCGGCCATCTCCGCCCGGTCCGACGCGATACCATCCAACATGCAGCCAGTCGCAGGATCATTCTCCTCGAACAGTTCCTGAATCTTCGCGCTGACGGGATCCCCCACCGTGGCAGCAAAGAGGGCCAGGCCATCAGCCTCCTTCACAATGCCCTGGAGAGGGGCCGGGAGGTCATTTCGACCCTCCCCGTTGAAGACCTCCTCGAATTCAGAAAGGGAGATTTCCGCCATGATCCCCTTGGGCTGAGCAAGCGACTCATAGAGAGAATTTGCCTTCTGGACGAGACGCTCCACCTGGTCGGAGACCTGGTGCCCTTCAGGAACGCCTTGTCTTCCGAGGACAACGTCCCGATGGGGTGCCCATCGGATGGAATCGAGAGGGACGATTCCGTTCATCCGTCCCTCGACGGTAGAGCGTCCATCCCGGATTCCTTTGCCGCACTCTCCATACGCTCGATGAGTTGTGCTTTCACTCCATCGTCCAGCCGGGAAGGTTCGGCATCCGCGATGAGCCTTTCTACCTCACCCGAAGCCCTCTCCCGGAGGGTGGTGCCTCCGTCAGCGTCCCAGCGGGCCCGATTCGCTCTGTCGATGATGGGCCCCGGAAAGCGGATCTCGTCCCTCAGATGGCGGCGAGTGTGATCGGCGATGATGAGGTGCTTGTCCCTGAGAAACTCCTGGAAGAGGGGCAGGGAGGGGAAATCTTCCCTGGGCTCCACGCCCTCGAGCATTCGGAACGTCATTCCACAGATTTCGTCGTCCACCACCAGCTTTTCGAGGCTGAAACAGTTGATGAAATCCAGCATGCCGGGGCCGGAGACGTTGTTGGTACCGGCCAGGGCAACCACCGTCGCCCCCATGGCCGTTTCGAGGCCGGCCTGAGCATCGAGCAGCTTGGCGTCACTCATAGCCGAATAGGTCTGGGTGGGAAGACCCAGGAATTTTCCGATCTCCGTATAGGCGCAGTCGATCATCATGGTTTCCACGGCGCCGAAAGGGGTGGTCTCGTATCGGACATCGAAGATGGAGGGAGCCCCACCATACAGGACGGGGGCTCCCGGGTGGGAGAGCTGGCTGATGACCACGCCGCTGAGGGTTTCCGCCGTGTGTTGAATCAGGGACCCCACCAAGGTCACGGGTGCCACGAACCCTGAGAGGGGCATGGAGATGTACTCCACCGGGATGGAAGCCTTGGCGCAATCCACCAGGTTCTGGCTGGTGGCCTCGCTCCATTTCAGGGGTGGAGTGGGACAAGCAGAAAAAACGGCCAATGGCTTCTGCTTCAGCTCCTCGGCACTCCCGCGAACAATGACCTGGAGATCCCGCATCACGCCGAATCCCCCGCTGGAAAAGGCTCCTGTTACCACCGGCTTCTCACAGAAGAGGAGACCCAGGAAGAGCCGGTAACAGTCGGAAATGGAGTCGGCCACTCCGGAGGGGACGAACGCTGTGCTCTGGGCAGCGATGTTCTCCATGCTTCCCATGAGCTTGGCGTAGCGGATGTAGTCTGCCGTGGCGGGTCGCCGGGCCTCGCCCGTCTCACTGTCCTGAATATTGACCGATGACGAGCCGGTCACAAAATGGACATTGTCCCCCGAAAAATCGTGGGTTTGCTTTCCGAGCACGTCGAAAAGCTGGAAAGACCCCGGAGCGGCCTTCAATGCCTGGTCGACGATGTTGTCTGTCAGTTTCACATGCTCCGCGGAAGGATCGACCTCGGCCCCATGGTCTCCCAAAACAGCTAGGAGTTCAGGGTTCTGGATCGTCAGGCCCAGGGTTTTGAGAAGGCCCCTGGCCTCGTCGACAATTCGGGAAATCAACTGGTCATCCAGGAAGCGGAGGGTCGGTCTCATGTTAGGGTCCCTCTATAGTCGTTGTGTCGATGGGAACGGGCCCGAGCCATCACCCACCCCTTCAGTCCGACCCTCGGTATCCCAAACGCTCGGATACGCGTGATGCGGCTTCTTTCACTGCCTTGGCCAATTCAGGAATCCGATCCATGGTGAGGCGGTGAGCGGACCCGCCCACGCTGAGAGACGCAGTGGTCTGCCCCTCCCTGTCGCGGATTGGAGCCGCGACGGAGATGAATCCGTACTCGAGTTCCTCGATGTTGGTGGCATACCCCTTCTCCCGAACCTCAGAAAGGGTATCGGTCCACTTCTCCCAGGAGGTGATCGTGTGGGCAGTCATGGGGTGTAACCCCTCTACGGGCTCGGTCATTGCCCCTTCGGCATCGGCGAGCAGGACCTTTCCCGTGGCGGTGGCGTGGGCCGGCCATCTGGTTCCGACCTCAGTTCCTAGCCCCAAAAGGCCCCGTCCACGTACCTCTTCCAGGACCAGAACCTCAGTGCCCACCAGGGATTCCAGGTAAGCGTCTTCGCCGGTCGTGTCAGCCAAGAACTGGAGTTCAGGACGGGCCACCGCCCGAACATCGACCGTTTTGAGGGCCAGGACACCGAGCACGATCATTTCTGGACCCAGTTGGAAGTCAGTGCTGCCGGAGGGCCGAACGACAAAGCCCTCCCGTTCCAGCACGCTCAACATCCTGTGAGCCGTGGCCATACTCAATCCCACCTCGGCCGAAAGCTCAGTGAGATTCCACGTGGGCCTCTCTTCAGAAAAAGCCCTGAGGAGCGAGAGGACGCGTTGCACGGCTCGGGTCCCCGGAATTGGCTGGGGAGGAGTCATTGTCGTATTATTCGCTCGGATTAATGGAACTAGCTTTCATCCTATGAAACAGTGTAGGTTTCACGAAATCCGGACACAAGGGCAACCATCGGAGGCTTGTTTTGGAGACGAAGCTGACGTCGGCAACCAAGACGGTGACCATCGGACCCGGTCGCCCCGTTCGAATCATCGGAGAGCGGATCAACCCCACAGGAAGGAAGGCCCTGGCGGCCGAGATGGCGGCAGGAAACCTGGATAGGGTCGCCGCCGATGCGCTCGCCCAGGTGGCCGCCGGCGCCGCGATTCTCGACGTGAATGCTGGCATCCCCATGGTGGACGAGCCCGCCCTGTTGGCGCAAATCATCGAGTTGGTTCAGTCTCTCACGGACGTGCCGCTCTGCATCGATTCCAGCGTCGTGGATGCGCTGGCTCGGGGCCTGGATGTTTATGAAGGGAAAGCCCTGGTAAACTCGGTGAATGGAGAGGAGGATCGCCTGGAGGCTGTTCTCCCCCTGGTCAAAAACCACGGGGCCGCAGTCATCGGCCTCGCCATGGATGAGTCCGGGATTCCCGAAACACCCGATCTGCGACTTGAGGTGGCCAAGAAGATTCTGGACCGGGCCCAGGACCACGGAATCGATCCAGCCGACGTGGTGATCGATCCGTTGGTACTGCCGGTGGGAGCTTCACCAAAAGCAGGTCGGGTCGTTCTGGAGACTCTTCGCCTCGTGAAAGAGGAGCTGGGCGTAAACACCGTGTGTGGCGCCAGCAACGTATCCTTCGGTCTTCCCGACCGGCCTGCGTTGAACTCCGCCTTCCTCTCCATGACGGTGGCCAGTGGCATCACGGCGGTAATCGCCAATCCCCTTGAAGCTGTCAGCTACGCTGGGATTCTGGCCGGAGATCTTCTCATGGGGAATGATGAGCACTGCATGAACTGGATCATTGCTCATCGGAAGCCGGCGTCGGAGGGGTAGGATGTCCCTTTTCTCCCCGCGTCGTTACCAGGCCTCCTTTCGGCCCTATCGCCGAAACCAGGACAGCTTCTGGGTTCGGGCCTTTACCCGTCTCGAAAGGTTGATCAAGGAGCCCCTCTTCGGTTGCCGAATGTGTGGCAACTGCCTCCTCAAACAGACGGCATTCATCTGTCCCATGACCTGTCCGAAGGGGTTGCGGAACGGGCTGTGCGGCGGGGCGACTCCGGAGGCCTGCGAGGTGGATCCGTCCCGGCCGTGCACCTGGCATGAGATCTACGAGAAAACGAGCAAGCAGGGCCGGGTGGAGCGGCTCCTGGAGGTCAACGCTCCCCTTGATGGTGACCGCGTGGGACGGGAGACATGGCTGGACCTGTACCGACTCTGGAGATCCAGGGGGAAGGGACCTCGCTTAACGGATGCCCTTTTCCATCGACAACGGTTTCGAGAAGAATGGGACTCTCTCTTCTTCGATGCCCGCCAGCCGGATTGGTGGATGGGAGATGACCGGTATCACCCACCCGCATACGATGAGCCCGCCTCCCTTCTCGAAAAGGAGCTTCGGGAGGGTGGGTTTGTGGTCACTGGGGAGATTGCTCCACCCTTGGGCTCTTCCCCGGACGCCATTCTGAAAAAAGCCGATCTGCTTCGCGGGAGTGTCGTTGCGGCCAACTTCACGGACAACGCTTCGGCCTCCGCTCGGATGAGCAGCATGGCCTCGAGCAAGATCTGTCTGGATACGGGCCTCGAGCCCGTGATGCAGCTTCAGGCCAGGGACCGCAGCCGAGTGGTTCTGGAGTCCGACGCCATGGGCGCCGCCGGCTTGGGCATCTCCAATATTCTATGCCTTTCTGGGGATCACCATAGCTCTGGCCCGGGACCGGTGGCCAAGCCCGATCAGTTCGATATGGACGCCATTCAGCTCCTCTGGATGTTACGTCGGATGCGGGACGAGGGTTGTTACCTAGATGGGCGGGAGATCAAGGAGCCTCCCAAGTTCTTTCTGGGGGCCGCTGCCTCTCCGTTCGGGGCCCTTCCCGAATACGAAGCGATCCGTGCCGAGAAGAAGATCAACGCCGGTGCACAATTTATCCAAACCCAACCGATTTTCGACCACAGGAGGTTCCTGGATTGGCTGGAGGCCCTGGACAAGCGCAATCTGCTTGGAAAAGTCCATGTCCTGGCTGGGTTGATCCCCCTGAAAAGCGCTGGGGCAGCCCAGTTCATGGCCGGGGATGTGCCGGGTGTCGTAATCCCGGATGGCATGGTCAAGCGGATGACGGACGCGGCGGACAAGGAGGCCCAACAAGCCGAAGGTTTCCAGATCGCCCTGGAGATTCTGGAAAAGCTCAAGGCCACAGAAGGGATCAGTGGGGTCCACATCATGGCCGTCCACTGGGAGTCCATCATCCCGAGGTTGGTGGAGGAAGCGGGACTCCATACAACCCACGAGCCAAGCCATATGTGACCCGGTGGGGATGTGAGGAAAAAAAACGGGGCCCCCGGCAACACCTGCCTGCCGAGGGTCCCCGCTTTTTCTGAGCGGCGCTCTTGCAGCCGCTTTACGACTAGTACATCCCGCCCATGTCACCGCCACCGGGCATCGGAGGCATCGGCGTGTCCTCCGGCTTCTCCACGACCACCGCTTCGGTGGTCAGCAGCAGGCCCGCGATGGAAGCAGCGTTCTGGAGGGCCGTCCGGACCACCTTGGTGGGGTCGATGACGCCGGCCTCCACCAGATCCTCGTAGCTCTCGGTCTGGGCGTTGTAGCCGAAGGCGTTGCTCTTCTCGGCCCGAACCTTCTCCACGACGATGGAGCCTTCGGCACCGGCGTTTTCGGCAATCAGCCGGAGGGGGTGCTCCAGAGCCCTGCGCAGAATCTGGACACCGATCTGCTCGTCTTCCCGGTCCAGCTTCATCTTGTCCAGCGCGGCCTGAGTGTTCAGGAGGGCCACACCGCCGCCCGGAACGATACCCTCTTCCACGGCGGCCCGAGTCGCATGAAGTGCGTCCTCCACCAGGGCCTTCTTCTCCTTCATCTCGGTCTCGGTCGGAGCGCCGACGTTTATGATAGCCACACCACCTGCCAACTTTGCCAGACGCTCCTGGAGCTTCTCCTGGTCGTAGTCGGAGGTAGATTTGTCGATGGCGACCTTGATCTCCTCGATGCGGCCCTGGATCTTGTCCTCTTCACCGGCGCCGTCTACGAGCGTGGTGTCGTTCTTGTCTATGATGACCCGCTTTGCGCTCCCCAGGTTGCTGGTCATGGCGTTTTCGAGCTTGAAGCCCACCTCCTCGGAGCCGACCTGTCCGCCCGTGAGAACGGCGATGTCCTGAAGCATTGCCTTCCGCCGATCACCGAATCCGGGAGCTTTCACGGCGCAGACCTTCAGTGTCCCTCGGAGCTTGTTCACTACCAAGGTGGCCAGCGCCTCGCCCTCGATATCCTCGGCAATGATCAGGAGGGGATTACCCATCTGGGCGACCTTCTC
>JBDHGR010000251.1:0-8936 GCA_039589815.1 Gemmatimonadota bacterium
CAGGAATAGGCGGAACCGCCGCACGGGCTCCGGTGGCCAGGATGGCGCGCCGAAAGCGGAGTCGGGTCTCACCCACCATCGCAGAGTCGGGACCATCAAACCCCGCTTCCCCGAGGAAAACCTCTACTCCCAGCGACCGAAAACGCTCTGCAGCGTCGACCTCGCTGAGATCGGCCCGAAGCTCCCGCATGCGGTCCATGACGAAAGGAAAGTTCCCACCCTCCTCCACTGCCGGCCCTCCGAAACGGGCAGCAGCCTTCCGTGCCTCAGCCCAGGAGCGGGCAGCCCGGATAACGGCTTTGGAGGGGACGCACCCGTAGTTGAGGCAATCGCCCCCCAAGAGGGCCCGCTCCACCAAGGCCACTTTGGCCCCCAGCGCGGCCCCGATGGCTGCGCTTACCAAACCACCCGTCCCTCCGCCGATCACTAACAGATCATAGAGACCTTCAGGTTCAGGGTTGGACCAGTCTCCTGGCATCACATGTCCCAGGAGTCTACGGTCGGCTTCACCGATCGGCTCGAATCCCATTATCCTCCGCGCTCCGTTCCAGGCTCGTCGAAGACATGCATCCTTTGGGGGTGAAACAGGACCTCTACTGTGACTCCGGGGTCGGGTGGACAGTGTGGGTCTGCAGAGACCTCGCACGATAGGGCCCCCGACGTCACGGAGGGCCCCCCCTTTCCGGACCACTCGATGGTGACACGGGCGGTCGCACCCTCAGGATGGTGGCGGACTCGAACTACCTGGGCCGATACCCCCCCCGACCCTCTGGGCACCGCCCTCCCTCCGTCCACTCCGAAGACAAGGGCAACCTGGCGTTCACCCGGGTCTGGTTCAAAGCCTTCCAACATCCACCCTGCCAAGGTCAGTTTTCCCTCTGCAGTGACTCTGCGGTCTGCCATTCGCCCTGCTTCTTGTAGGTCGTGGGTAACCAGAACGAGAGCCGGCCCATACTCCTCATGGACGGCCAGAATGGCTCGCTGAACCTCTTCACGAAGCGATGGGTCCAGGGAGGTGAGGGGTTCATCCAAGAGGAGGACCGGGGGCCGGGCAACCACAGCCCGCGCCAGGGCAACTCGGTGGACCTGCCCGCCTGACAGGCTCTGCGGGCGACGGCCTCCGAAGCCCTGTAACCGGACAGCCGACAGGGCCTCATCGACCCGGCCGGGGATCTCATTCCGGGGCAGGCCCCGGACCTTTAGCGGGAAAGCAACGTTCTCGAACACCGAGAGGTGCGGAAACAGGAGGGGTCTCTGGGACAGAAGAACCGCACCCCTCCTCTCAGGCGGGGTGCCGGCCACATCCCTTCCTTCCACCAGGACTCGGCCGCCCGAAATCGGACCTGTACCGGAAATAGCTTGCAGGAGAGAGGTTTTTCCCGCACCCGAGGCCCCCACCAGGGCAAACCGTTCACCCGCCACCACGCTGAAGGAAATCGTCCTCAAACCGGGGGTCTGCCCGAAGGGAACGTCCAGTTCCTCGACCGCCAAAACGGCTGGCCTGGGGCCTTCCCCACCCGGGTCACCGGACGTCCCCAGCCCACCCCGCTCCACCGTCATGGGGCCACCACCTCTGCACGCCGGACCCCCAGGGCGATGAGAGCCAGGAGCATCATCGGTGGAACCGCCAGACCCAGGGCCCCTGCGGCGGCAAGCGGATCCTGCCCAGCCCTGACCCATGCCAGCACCTCAACGGTCAGTGTCCGGATTTGGCCCTGGCCCACGAGAAGGGTCAGGGGCACCTGTGCCCAGGAAACCAGGAACCCCAACACGAACGCTTCCATGAAGGGTCGGCGAAGGAGCGGCAGTGTCACTCGAAGCTGGGTTTGTAGAGGTCCTGCCCCGAGTTGACGAGCTTCCGTCTCGATCTCCCGGTCAAATGCGGAGAAAACGCTTAAGAAATACAGGGACGTATACCCCAGGGCCGGGATCAGATGGGCTAGCAGGACCCCAAAGGCCGTCCCGCCCAGGCCAACCCTCAGGAAGGTGTACTGCAACCCCAATCCCAGAGCCACAGGGGGAGCAGCCACCGGAAGGAACGCGCTACTCGTCCCCAGGGTTCGAACCCAACCCCGCAAGCCAGCGAGGGATCTCCCCAAAGGAAGGCCTGCAACGGCCGCCAAGATACCGGTGGCCACGGCCAGGCCCACGCTCACTCCGAGGGATCCCAGGAGCCGATCACCACTGGCCCAGAGCGATACCCAGGCGCCAATGCCGGGATCGGCGCCCAGGAAGGAGGGGAAATGCCACCCACCGCTGGCGGACACCACCCCCAACAGAGCCATCGGTAGCAGGGACCATCCAGCCAGGACGACCAGGAGAAGGTACCGCATTCTGGAGGATCCGCTCATGACCCTGTCCTTCCCTGTTCCCCGGTTCGAACCCACTCGTGAACTGCGACCGCCACGACGGCCAGCATCAACCCAAGGAGCGCCAGCACATAGGCATCCCCCCTTCTGGTCAGTGATGCGTCGGTATATCGCTCCCAGGTAAGGAGGGGCAGGGCGAGGGGGTCACTTGGGGCCAGGAGAACCGCCGCCTCGTAGCTGCCCGCGACAAAAGTGAACACGGCCACGGCAGCAGGGAGCATTCCGCGCCAAAGCACCGGCCACGTCACCCGGAGGAGAGTGCTCCCCGGCCCGGATCCGAGGCCCCGGGCAGTCTCCTCGAGAGCCTCTCCTCGGGTCTCCAGAATGGAAACCCCCACCAGGGCCAGAAAGGGAAGTTCTTTCCAGGTCAGGGCAATGATGAGGCCTATGCCCGCAGGATCGAGGACGACGGCCGGCATGTCCGCCGGTCCTCCGATCCACCCAAGGTAGTAGGCGATTCGGCTCAACAACCCACTCTGCCCCAGGATCAGGAGGGCTCCGACCCCCGCTGCGAGGTGAGGAACCGGAAGGGGAAGAAAAGCCAGACTGCGGCCCAAACGGTTTCTCCACCCCACACCACGGAAGGCCACGGCCACCCCGGCTGCGCCAACCGTCGCAAGCACCGTCGAAGCTCCCGCCACCCACAACGTCCAGAGAGTGCCCTCCCATACCGCAGGCTCCCCAAGGACCTGAGAGAAGCGGTCCAGGGACGGGCCCGTTCCGCCGGTGCCAGGACCGGCAAGGCCCAAGGCCCCAAGTGCCGAGTACCCGATGCCCAGGACAACCGGAGATGCCAGGACAACAACCGCGAACACCCCGGCCAGGGTCGAACCTTCCTTGGATCTACGGACACCGCCCTCCGAGGGCCGGCTCATCCGCCGGGCCGACGAACGGTCCGCCGCCACGCCTCGGAAAGCCTCTCATGGTACTCAGGGGCTACCTCCGGCAGGGCATAACGGGTCAGGGAGTCTTTGGGTAAAGCTCTGGAATCGGCTCCCAGGGCCTCGAACTGGGTCTTCCACCCCGGCGGGAGGGCCCCGATGTCCAACACCGTGCCATCCCCCCACACGTCAGGACGCTCCTTCTCCAGTTGAGCTTCCGGGGAGAGGAGTAGGTTCGCCAAGACCATGGCCCCGGCCGGATTCGGCGCGTTGAAGGGTATGCCCACGTAATGGGCATTTGCGATCGTTCCGTTCTTGAGCAGGAGAGGACGAGCCGTCGAGGGTAGGACCCCTTGGCGCGACTTGGTCACCGCTTCGCTCTCGTTGTTGGACATGGAGAAGTCCACTTCGTTGTTGGCGAACAACCTGTGCAATTCCGCCACGTCCGAAGGGTACTCCCTCCCCTCGCGCCAAAACCATCCAGAGTGGGCGCGAAGCCAAGCCAGAACCGCTTCACTGCCGTGGTCGTAGGCTTCCTGATGGAAACCGCCCTCGAATCGATCGACCCCACCCCCCAAGGCATACATAAGAACCTTCAGGAAGGTGACTCCGGTGAAGGACTGGTCGTGGGTGAATCGCCCGGGATGGGCTTTGATCCAGTTTCCCAACTCTTCGACTGTTCGAGGCGGATTCGGTGTGCGGATGGTGTCGTAGATAAGTGCGAACTGGACTCTTCCCCAAGGGCTCTCGAATCCCTGGAGATCCTGCTCGAAATCGGTCATGACGATGGCGGATGCGCTGTCCAGCAAAGCTGCCGAGGGGAGTGTTCCCGCCCACGGTCCTTGCAGGAGTTCCTCGGCCATGAGGTTGTGGAATGTCTCCCCGTTGATCCATACCAGATCCGCACCCCCCTTCGCCCGGGCCTCCCGCTCCACCACGAACTGGTTCACCAACTCGGGCCCCCGTCCCTCGACCGCCAGGAGCCGAACGTCATACCGTTCTTTCAGGGTTTTCGCGACCCAACCGTCTACATAGGCGTTGATGGCGGGATCTCCCCTCCACATTCGCCAGGTCAGTTCCGTTCCCCGAGCCAATGCCACCACCGAGTCCCAGGGAAGAAGGGCCAGTTCAGGGGCGTTGAGGGTTTCCCTCACGGGATCCCTCTCACACCCCCAAGCACACAGTGAGGCCGCGGCAAGGGCAAAGAAGATCCGGGCTACCCCGACCCGAAGGGCCGATCCCTTTCCTCGGCTCCGTGTGTTCAAAAGGCCCATTGGACAGAGAATTGGAACTGCCGCGGGGGCGCCGCAGTCGTGTATGTGAAGGGGTCTCCCGAACGGCCCACTTGAGTCCGGGGTCCGCCACCAGGAATGCCATTGGCGAACCCCGTGTAGTTGGTTCGGTTCAGCAGGTTGAAACCCTCCGCCCGCACCGAAAGCACACCACTTCCGAGGTTCGGGGTCCACGCAACGGATCCGTTCAACGTCCAGGCCATGGGTAAACGCTCGTCGTTGCGGTCCACACCCGGGAACCGGTCGAAATTCCCCACGAAACCCTCTCCAAAGATGCCCCCGGAACCATCCAGGTCCCGGAAGTGGGCAATGCGATTGGCCGGAGTCCCGGTCTGCATGTCGAAGATTCCCGAAAACCTGAGACGATTCCTGGGTTCCCACACCCCTCTGAGAGTTACATGATGCCGGCGATCGTTGATCCCGGTGGCCCACTCGGCATCGAAATCGTTCGCGGTGACCGCATTGAAGTTGATATCCTCGGTATCGTTCTGGCTCCTCGACAGAACCCAGGAGCCTTCAACGGCGAACCCGTCCACGAGGACCCGGCGCACGGTGGTCTGGAGCCCCAGGTACCGTCCCTTCCCGCCGGAATCGGTCGTGGTAAGGCGCCGGTACCCGCTCGAGGCCGGATCCACAGGGCGAAACTGGTCACCGAACTCCGGCGAACGGGTGGCCGTGTCGGTCGGTTGGAGCTCGTACTGGACGGCATTCAGATCCCACGAACGGGGGAGGTTTCGGGTCTCCACCCAGACTCCATCCACGGATACGCTCCACACCTTCCCGATCTGCCGCTGATACCCGATGGTGAGCTGAGAGCTGAAAGGTTGCTCCAGCCCCCGGGCGAACATCCTCCGGACTTCTCGAGGAGGCAAACCCTCTTCCAGTGCCTCCAGGTCTGCGGCGGAAGGGCCCTGACCAAACGTCGGCGGAAGATATGACGTCCCCTCCTGGAAGGTCAGCACGGCGTTCCCGTTCGGCCCGAACTGGACCGCGTCGGAATAGACTGCATAGGGGAATTTCCCCGTGTACAATCCCCACCCCCCCCGCACCACGCTCCTTGGGGAAGCGAACCAATTAAAGGAGGCCCGAGGTTGGAAGTTGTTGAGGTCGGGATCACTCTCACCACGGGAGGTGATGTCGTCGTAGTCCCATCGAAGGCCGAACTGCACGGTCAAAGATGGTGTCACCCTCCAACGATCTTCCACAAAAGCCCCGAGGAGCGTCTGGGAGAGGTTCACCTGTTGGGGGTGGGCATCCACGGTGTAACGTAGGACCCGGACATCCGAGGGAACGTCTCGAATGGAGAGGAATCCCCCAAGGGGTGTGATGTTGCCTTCGTTGACCACGGTGTAGGCGCCGGTTGGGTTCGTATTTGCCCCCAGCAACTCGAAGGAGGAGTTCACGAGATCAGCACCCACCCGCAGGGTGTGCTGATCACCCAAACGCATCTCCAGCTCATCCTTGAGCTGAACCTGGAATTCCGATTCGTCGAAGATGAAGTTGCTGGAGCCGACGATCGCCTCGATGGTCGTGAGGTCGGGCGAGACAATGGTCACCTGGGGTGTTTTCAAGTCACTGGCTGTCGGTGGGAAATCCCAAGCGTAGGTCCCGAACTGGACCGACAACTCGTTACTTGCCCGATCCTCCCTGAATGCGGTCCGGTGGGTCAACCCCCCAAGGGTCCCGATTCGGCGGGTGGTGATGTCGGCCTCCGGCACGATCACCCCCCCTCCCTGCCCCTTCCTACGAACATCGCTCAAGGCGAACCGAACCGTGGTGCTCTGGGTCGGTGACCATCCATGGTCCAGCCGGGTGAAGACCTTCCAGGTTTCCCTTTCTTCCGTACCGAGAAAGGACGTTCGAGCGGTGGAACCGATCCGATCTTCCTGCTCATTCGTGTACTCGACGGCCCCGAATACGAAGGTTTTCCCCTCGACCAGAGGCCCTCCCAAAGATCCTCCCAGTTGGGTTCGCTTGAAGCCTTCCGGGTCGACCCCGGCAGGCGCGAACTTTGGGTCAGCGTCGAAAGGGAGCCCGGGCCGGTTTACAAGGAACAACGTACCGTCCCAGTCTGGCCCCCCGGCCCGAGTCTCCATATCCACGACACCGTTGGTGGACCGTCCAAAAGCTGGTCTGTAGGCTGCAGCATGTACGTACAGGCGATCCAGGGCCGCCAGCGGGAGGGAGACCCGGGGGCCCCCTAGAAACCCCTCGTCATTGTCCATGCCGTCTACAGTATACCGGGTATAGAGGGAGTTTTCACCGTGGATGGAGAGTGGCGGGGCGTCACCGAAAAACCCTGTGGACTGGGATACGCCAGGCACATTGAACGCCAACGCCAGCGGGTCCCGGGCATCCGTTGGAAGAGCAAGGAGTTCGTAGGACTCGACAGTCCCACCGGTCTCGGCGTCTTGTGTGTTCAGGAGAGGACGCTGCTTCCTCGAGACCACGGTCAGAGCGTCCAACGCGTAGAGGCGGGAAAGAGTGACGGCAACTTCCCGAACCTCCCCAGACTCCAAGGCGGAAACCTCCAGCCTGGCCTCCACGAACCCTGGATGCCTGAATACCAGCGTCCCCTCTGCTCCCGAACGAACCTCCAAACGAAAGCTCCCTGATTCATCTGTGGTTGTGGTATTCCCGGCGGGTTCAAGCCGGACCTCGGATCCGAAGAGGGGATCACCCCCCTGGGCCCTGACCGATCCCGTAATGCCCGATGCCGGAGTACCCGACTGCCCCGCCAACCCGACGAACGGGCCAGAAAGGATGAGGGCAACGGGAATGAATGCAGCCTTCATTCTTCTGTTCCATCTGGTTCAAATCACCCGCTGGACCGCGGTGATCCCGGTAAGCCCAGCCATGAGTAGGAATAAGGTGACCTGTTGTCCGGGAAGAAGAAAAAAGAGGGAATAAAAAAGCACGGTTTCACCCCCCGAAACGAGCCCTTCCGGAATCGTCACGGAGGTAGCCTCCCCCTTTCGGTCTGCCCCTTGGCCGCGCTTCTCCAGCAACGCGGAGGGGACCATCCAGGCCGCGGAATTCACATAACAAACCGCCAGGAGAAGGACCGCAGCTCGCGCAAGTCCCGGAGGGGCCCCCGGGCGAAGGGCAAGGGCCACAGGAATGGCAGCATAAACACCAAAGTCCGCCACCAAATCCAGGAAACCACCCAGGTCACTGGACCTGCCATGGGCTCGTGCCACGGCTCCGTCGAGACCATCCAGCAACCGGTTCACCAACCAAAGCACCAACCAGAGGATCGATGATCCGGTCTTTCATGGGGCGCAGGACGGGATCAAACACTGACCCTCCTTTGGGAATGGTATCGATCTACCCGGTCAAGCCCAGTGTCCCGACCGTGCGGGCACCCAACCTGCGGACAGGATCGGGCGCAGTCGACCATCCCGCCCGGTGTCCGGTCCACACAGCTAAACCACATCCTGTTTCAAAGGTTCCCCCTAGTTCCTTGTCTCAAGAAAAGGGGGTGATCGGACGCTGGCCAGGGTCAGCCGCCTCGCGCTTCCTCCCAGGTCCTGGTTCAGTGCAAAACCGAATACGTGCGGACCAACGAGTCACCATGTGCTGGGAAGGAAACCCACGACCCCCTCCGGAGGGTTTCCCGGGACCAGTGTTAGCTTCCTATTGACCTGGTTGGCCAACTACAAGGAGGAACACAATGGACCCCGGCGAATCCGGTGAAAAAGGGACCTCGCCAGCGTGGATACATACGATCGGACCCCATGACGCAGTTGGACCTCTCGGCGATATATATGCCGGGATCGCCGGCCCCTCCGGCTCCGTCGCCAATATCCTCCGCTCGCAGTCCCTGCATCCCGAGGGACTTCGGGATCATTACCGGCTGTACCGGACCCTCATGCACGGCCGCGGTGCCCTCCCCCGGGCTCACCGGGAAGCCATCGGCGTTGCGGTGTCACGGGCAAATGGGTGCCATTACTGAGAGGAACACCACGGGGCGGCGCTCCGTTTGGTCACCGGAAACGACGCTCTAGCTCGGGAAATCCGAGATCGGGGCGCATCGGCCGATATCCCCGAAGATCTGGGGGCCATCCTGGCTTTTTCCGAGAAGCTCACCCTGGCCCCGAAGGAGGTTCGTGAGGCCGATCTTGCGCGACTCCGTGCAATCGGCCTCGATGATCGGGGCATCCTGGAGGTGGTGGAGATCACGGCCTACTTCAACTTTGTGAACCGCCTTGCCGACGGCTTGGGTGTAGGGATGGAAGAGCCCGGAATCTAGGGAACCAATTCGACCAGGGAGCGGTTTGGGGAGTGCCAGGCACCGAAGCCTTGACCCGAACCGATCCGTCTGATGATAAGAAGCTCTGCCCGTTTCGCTCTGAGTCTAGTAGGCGCGTCAGCCTCAGCCCTTTTGGCGGTTG
>JBDHGR010000252.1:0-10258 GCA_039589815.1 Gemmatimonadota bacterium
GCCAAGGACTCCCACCCGCCCGTGGACCCTCCATCAAGCCAACGGGCCCAGGGTTCCGAAATGGTCCGAAAGCGTCTTTCAATCTCGGGGATGAGCTCTTCGATGATGGCTGATCCATAGGGCCCCACATTTACCGAATTCACGGCGTAGGAGTCATCGAAGTACGGTGTCGGGTGTTGGAAGGTCACAACCATCATTCTTGGAAAGTCGTCGGCGGTCCACTCCTCATAAATCTCGGACCCCTCCCGAAACCGGAGAGGATCCCCGGTGGAGAAATGCCCCTGCTTATAGAGGACCGGGTAGGAGATCGTGTTGGCCTCATAATCCCTCGGAAGGAGTACCGTGGCGCCAATGTAGATGGGTTGACCCCAGAACTCAGAAAGCATGGGACTCTCGAACCGGAATCGCTTCACCCATTCCGTGTCCTCGGGGAATGGAATGGGCGGGATGACGTTCCCTGCCTCCAACTCCACGTCGAAACCCTCTCCAGGGTCCAGATGGACGCTCACCACATCGCTGTAGAGGTTACCGGGAGAGCGCTGGAAAGCCTGACCCTCCCACTGATCGTTGTGCATCCAAACCACGTGGCCATCAGCCCGATGGAATTCGGTGTAGATGTTCACCATGCTCTGGACGAAATAGTCGCCGGGAGGGAGCTCCGAGAGGCTCTCAAGGGGAGATCCCATGTCCGACCCATCAATGATCCCGAACTCGCCCGGCTCCAGCCCTTCCACATCCCGCCCGAAGAAGGGAACGCCGGACCGTCCGATCTGAAGGCGGGGTTCCCGGCCATCCGTGTCGGAGACCATGACGAAGACCCTTCCCGTGACCGGGCCTTCGTGCGCGGAAGCCGGATAGGTCACTCGGAACCGCGCTAACGGGGTTTCCTGACTTCCCCCTTGATCCGGGAGGGCGCCCTGGGCCAGAACGCCCGTCAGAACGGCGGCCACCACCCGAGCGGCGCCCACCCCTCCTCGGAAGTTACCGGTCGAGGGCCTGCCTCTCACCGGCGTCCAAACGCCCCTGCACCTCTCACTGAAGACGGATCCTACGAAGGATCCCAGGCGACGAGGGATCTCGAAGTGTGCCATGGTTTTTTCTCGGCCGTTTGAGGAACGTCACAGATGCACCGTCCGGTGGAGGGTTCTCCGGTGGAGGGTTCTCCGGCAGAAGGTTCCTCGGCAGAAGGTTCCTCGGCAGAAGGTTCCCCGGTGGAAGGTTCCCCAGCGGAAACTCTCCGGTGGACAGTTATCCATCGGAAGCTTAATGGACGCCGGGATGCGCGAATCGGCAAGTTCAGGCTATCATTCAGAGTTTCGTGAGTCGCCAAATCCGCGGGCACGAAGATTGCCATCCTGCGGGGGCGCCAGAGCCTGTGAAACCTGACCATTCCGGAGGCGAGAGCCATGGTCATCGGCGTGCCAAGAGAGATCCACCGGCAAGAGAACCGGGTGGGGCTATCCCCCTTCGCCGTGTCCCAACTGACCGCTGAGGGACACACGGTCTACGTGGAGAAGGGAGCCGGAGTGCCGGCCCATTTCCTGGACAATGACTTTGAGGAGGCCGGTGCACAGATCGTTTACGCCCCGGAAGAACCCTACCACCGGGCCGATCTGGTATGCCGTGTCAGCCGGCCCTCCACCGAAGAGCTGGACCTCCTGAAGCCAGGCGGTACCATAATCGCCTTCCAGCACCTGGCGGTGATCCCCAAGGAGAACGTGGACAGGTTCCTGGAGGTCGAGAGCACTCTCATCGGATACGAGGTGATTCAGGACGAGACGGGCGACTTCCCGGTCCTGAATCCGTTCAGTGAGATGGCAGGCCAGATGGCCATCCCCTTGGCCACGCATTACCTCCAGACCACCAAAGGCGGCCGAGGGATTCTGATTGGGAACGTTCCCGGCGTTCCCCCCGCCACGGTCCTCATCATCGGGGCAGGGACCGTGGGGTTCGCGGCGGCCCGTTCGGCGCTGGGAGACGGGGCTCATGTCCTGGTGGTGGATGACGACATGGCCCAATTGAGGTCGTTGAGTCGCGACCTCATCGGTCGCCCCCACACGGCCATCGCCACCACCGAGCGACTCTCCAGGTACTCGGAGATCGCCGACGTGGTCGTGGGTGCCGTCCTGAAGCCCGGGCGCCGTGCCCCCCACCTCATAACCGAGGAAATGGTGAAGGGCATGAAGCCCGGAAGTGTCATCATCGACGTTTCGGTCGATCAGGGCGGCTGTGTGGCCACCACCCGGCCCACAACTTTGGACCGACCCACCTTCATGCAGCACGGTGTCGTCCACTACTGCGTCCCCAACATGACGGCCAACGTACCCCGGACGGCTTCCCGGGTCCTAACCAACGCGGCGCTTCCCTATGTGAAGGCCCTGGCCAAGAAGGGCTTGAGGGACGCGCTCTCCGACGATCCTGCGTTGGCCGGAGCGGTTTACACCTTTGAAGGAACCATGGTCGACGCGGGCCTGGGCGGACATTTCGGAATCCCATCCACCCCTCTCCAGGACCTCCTGAACTAGGGAGGTGAACCATGAACTGGCTTGCTGATTACAAGGCGAAACTGAGAACCGCCCATGAGGCGGTGTCCGTCATAAAGAGTGGAGACCGAGTCTACTACGGTGGAAACGCCGCGATCCCCCAAACCCTGGTCCGGGCCCTGGCCAACAGGCGGGCCGAGCTGGAGAACGTTCAGCTCAACCATGTTCTCCTCCTGGGGGATGACCCCCTTTCCGCCCCGGAGATGGCAGGGCACTTCAGGCACAACTCCCTCTTCGTAGGTCCAGCCGACCGGAAAGCCGTGAACGATGGCCGGGCCGACTACGTCCCCATCTTCCTTTACATGATCCCACGCCTCTTCACCGAGCGTGTCGTTCCGGTGGATGTGGCCATGATCGCCGTTTCTCCACCGGACGAGCACGGCTTCATGAGCCTGGGCGTGGAGACTCTTGCTTCCAGGGCCGCCTGTAATGCATCTCGCTATGTCATTGCCCAGGTGAACGAGAAGATGCCCCGCGTGCTAGGGGACTCTTTCGTGCACGTGAGGAACGCGGATGCCATTGTCGAGGCGACGGAGCCCCTTCCCACCCTCGAGCCAGGTCCCCCGAACGAGGTCGAGTTGGCCATCAGCCGGAACATTCTCCCTCTCATCGAGTCCGGGATGACGGTCCAGATGGGGATCGGCGGAATTCCCGATGCGATTTTCGCTTCCATGGACGGAAGCCTCGACCTGGGCATCCACACCGAGATGCTCTCGGACCAGGCCATGAAGGCCATCGAGCGGGGAGTGGTGACGGGAGCCAGAAAAACCCTGCACCCAGGAAAGGTCATCATCACATTCGCACTGGGCAGCGATGAACTTTACGACTTTCTGGACAACAACCCCCTTATCGAAGCTCACCCCGTCGACTACGTGAACGACCCGTTTATCATCTCCCAAAACGAAAAACTTCATCCGTGGAGCGGCCCGCTCAAAGGGAGGAAAGCCTGTCATTGCCCTGTCATCCACCGCCAAAGGCGGCACTCTCTCGCGAATTGTCCCCATGCTGAACCCAGGAGCGGGGGTGGTGACCAGCCGCGCCGACGTCCATTACGTCGTGACGGAGTTCGGGGTCGCCAACATCTTCGGCAAGAACCTCAGGGAGCGGGCCGAATCCCTAATCAAGATCGCCCATCCCGAGTTCCAGGATGAGCTGGAGAAGCAGGCGAAGGAACGAAAGCTTCTGACCTGAGACTTGGCGGCCAGGAAAGCCGGCCGCCCCCGACTCCCAACCTTGGCGACGGGGGAAGCAAGCCTTTGCGCCTGTTCAGGACCCCCGGCCTTTCCCTCTCCCAGACACGCCAGCTTCTCACCCGGGCCAACGGGCTCCTTGCCTCCCCTCTGAGCGGCATTCGTTCCGAGGCGTGTTATTACGTCCAGGCCGCCCAAGCCCTGAACCCGGAGGAAATGGAGGCCCTCACCTGGCTCCTTTCCGAGACATTCCATCCGGAGGGCTTCGACACCCAGAGCTTCTTCGCCGGTGAGAGTGCGGTACTGGAGGTGGGACCCAGGATGAACTTCACCACGGCCTGGTCCACCAACGCCGTTGGGATCTGCCACGCCTGCGGTCTGGGGAGCGTCCAGAGGATCGAGCGCTCCAGGCGATTTCTATTGGAACGGGACCGGCCCCTGGATCAGGATGATACGACGGGCTTCCTATCCCTGATTCATGACCGGATGACGGAAACCCGGTACCCAGGGCCTCTCACGTCTTTCGAGTCGGGGATGAAAGCTGACCGGGTGTTCACCATCCCTCTCCTGGAGGAGGGGCGGGCGGCTCTGGAATCGGTGAATCGTGAGCTCGGGTTGGCTTTCGACGATTGGGATCTGGATTACTACACCGATCTCTTCGTGAATCGGATCGGGCGAGACCCCACCTCGGTGGAAGCTTTCGACATCGCCCAATCCAACAGCGAACACAGCAGGCACTGGTTCTTCAAGGGCCGACTCGTTGTTGGCGGGCAGGAAATGCCGGACCACCTCATTTCGGTGGTTCAACGACCATTGAAGGCTCATCCCTCCAACAGCGTCATCGCCTTCAAAGACAACTCCAGCTCCATCACCGGCTACTCGATCCGTACGCTCTTTCCCGGAGATGTGGGGCAGCCCTCCGCTCTCTTGGAAAAGGAAGTGGAGTACGACATACTCTTCACCGCCGAGACCCACAATTTCCCCTCTGGCGTAGCCCCCTTCCCAGGCGCCGAAACGGGAACGGGCGGTCGGATCCGGGACACCCATGCCACGGGACGAGGAAGCCTCGTCGTGGCGGGCACGGCGGCCTACTGCGTGGGGAACCTGCAAATCCCCGAGTATGCGCTGCCGTGGGAGGACCCCGATTTCCAGTATCCCACGAATCTGGCCTCTGCACTGGAGATCGAAATCGAGGCATCCAACGGTGCTTCCGACTATGGAAACAAGTTCGGAGAACCTGTCATCCAGGGGTACACCCGCTCCTTCGGCCTCCGGCTCCCCAACGGAGAGCGGAGGGAGTGGATCAAACCCATCATGTTCTCGGGTGGGATCGGACAGATGGACTCCCGGCACAGGGAGAAGGGCAAGCCCGACGTGGGGATGTTGGTGGTGAAGCTGGGAGGCCCGGCGTATCGGATCGGCATGGGTGGGGGGGCTGCCTCCAGCATGGTCCAGGGCGAGAACGTGGAAGAGCTGGATTTCAACGCCGTTCAGCGGGGTGATGCGGAAATGGAGCAGAAGGTGAACCGCGTCATCAGGGCTTGCGTGGAACTGGGTGACGGGAACCCCATCATCAGCATTCACGACCAGGGAGCAGGCGGAAACTGCAACGTTTTGAAGGAGCTGGTTGAGCCCGCAGGGGCCCGAATCGACGTCCGCAGCATCCCCGTGGGAGACGACACCCTCTCTGTCATGGAAATCTGGGGCGCGGAGTATCAGGAGCAGGACGCCCTCCTCCTCAGGCCGGAGGATCGTGACCTCTTCCAGACCTTTTGCGACAGGGAGAAGGTTCCGGCGGCCTTTGTGGGCCAGGTCACCGGAGACGGCCGAATCATCCTCCACGACTCCCGGGACAGCTCAACGCCTGTGAACATGGAGTTGGATCATGTCCTGGGAGCGATGCCGCAAAAGACCTTCATCTTGGAGCGAATCCCCTCCCAGGCCGAGCGCCTGGTCCTGCCTCAGGAGCTGACGGTCCGTGATGCGTTGAACCGGGTCCTTCGGCTCCTCTCCGTGGGATCGAAGAGATTCCTCACCAACAAGGTCGACCGGTGCGTCACAGGTCTCGTTGCCCGGCAACAGTGTGCCGGACCCCTTCAACTCACCGTGGCCGACGTAGCGGTCATCGCTCAGAGCCACTTCGGGGTGACGGGAGCTGCCACGGCTATTGGCGAGCAGCCCATCAAAGGCCTCCTGGATCCGTTATCGATGGCTCGGATGACGGTAGGAGAGGCCCTGACGAATTTGGTCTGGGCAAAGGTGAGTGCCCTGGACCACGTGAAGTGCTCCGGGAACTGGATGTGGGCAGCCAAGTTGCCCGGAGAGGGTGCAGCACTCCATGACGCAGCCGTTGCCATGGCCCAGGCGATGGAGGAGTTGGGCATCGCCGTGGACGGTGGGAAGGACTCCCTCTCCATGGCCGCCTTTGCACCCACCGCGGGAGGGGACGAGGAGACCGTGAAGGCGCCAGGGTCCCTGGTGGTCTCAGCTTACGTCACGTCTCCGGATATCACCAAGACCCTGACCCCCGATCTAAAGCTCCCGGGACAAGGTCAGATCTTCTATGTGGATCTCGGGGGAGGCAGGAATCGATTGGGTGGATCGGCCCTGGCTCATGTCTTCGGCCAGGTAGGCCACAGGGCCCCTGATCTGGAAGATCCCGCACTCCTGAAAGGCGCGTTCGAAACGGTCCAGGCCCTCCTGGACGACCGCGTCCTCACCGCCGGCCACGACCGGAGCGACGGCGGTCTGATCACCACCCTCCTGGAAATGGCTTTTGCCGGAAACTGCGGGATCGAGGTCCGCCTCGAGGGCCTGGGTCACGGCTCGGATCCCCTTCACCCCGCCGCTCCAATCCCGGTTCTCTTTTCCGAAGAGCTGGGGTTGGTCTTCGAGGCCCCGGCGGAGGAAGGAGACAGGATCCGGGAGGCCTTCTGGTCGGTAGGAGTGCCCTGTGCCGTGATCGGAAACACCCTCTCCGAACCCGCGGTCAGGATCAAGGTCGGTGACCTGACGGTCCTTGACGAATCCATGCCCGAGCTCAGAGACGCCTGGGAGGAGACGAGCTACCAGCTGGATCGTCTCCAGGCCGATCCAGAACACGTCGAGGAGGAGCGGAAGGGTCTGAAAACCCGAACCGGCCCGTCGTTCCAGGTTCCTTTCGAGGTGGCACACACGGACTCCGATATTCTCACCCGAGCGGCCCGACCCAAGGTTGCGGTGGTTCGGGAAGAGGGGTCCAACTCCGACAGGGAGATGAGCTCCGCATTCCACCTTGCCGGCTTTGAGGTCTGGGACGTTTCCATGTCCGACCTGTTGGCAGGCAGGATCCGTCTTGACTCCTTCCAGGGCCTGGGCTTCCCCGGAGGGTTCGCCTACGCCGATGTCCTGGACTCGGCCAAGGGGTGGGCGGGGGTCATCCGCTTCAACCCCGACCTTCTCGAGCAGTTTCAGGAGTTCCACGATCGGAACGACACGTTCAGCATCGGCATATGCAACGGATGCCAGCTCTCCGCCCTCCTGGGTTGGGTGCCTTGGGGTGGAATCGAGACTCAGGCACAGCCACGATTCATCCAGAACTCTTCGGGTCGTTTCGAGTCCCGGTTCACCACGGTTCGGGTGATGGAGAGCCCTGCCATCATGCTTCGGGAGATGGCCGGGGCTACACTGGGAATCTGGGTGGCCCACGGTGAAGGGAGGGCCTACTTCCCCGATCCCGAAATCCAAGATCGTGTCCTGGCGCAGGGTTTGGCGCCGGTCCGGTTTGTGAACGATGAAGGTGAGCCCACCACCGAATATCCCCTGAACCCCAATGGATCTCCCCACGGGATTGCGGCTCTTACTTCCACAAACGGCCGGCACCTCGCCATCATGCCCCATCCGGAACGATCCTTTCTCACCTGGCAGTGGGGTTGGATTCCGGAGGAATGGAAAGGAAAAGCCACTGCCTCGCCCTGGCTCAAGCTCTTTCAGAACGCCCGGGCGTGGTGCGAGGAAACGGATAGGACGACTTCAGCTTGAGATGAACCCATGCGGAATCATGCCCCGGAATCAGAGTTCTCGAAGAGCGGGATGACCTGGCGACTCTTGGCCATCGGTTTCGCCGCGGTGTTCCTGGCGTCCCTCCTACCCGGCTGTTCCCCACTGCAGGCCCAGCAACTCCAAGTGGCCCGGGCGCATAGCGCGGATGACTTCTCCGAGCCCATCTCGGCCTCCGTCGCTCTGATCCGGGAGATCATGGAGGACCAGGGGGTTCCCGGAGCCTCGGTGGCGGTGGGCATCGGCGGGGACATCGTCTGGTCGGAAGGTTTCGGATGGGCCAGCATCGAACACGGGGTGCCGGTCACAACCCTTACAAAGTTCCGCATCGGCAGCGTCTCCAAGACCGTTACGGCTTCGGCTGTGGGCCTGCTCATCGAGCGGGGCCAGTTGGACCTGGACGTCCCGGTTCAGGTCTATGTACCCGAGTTTCCTGAGAAGAGGTGGTCTGTTTCCACGCGGCAACTGGGAGGCCACACCGCCGGGGTACGCCACTACCGGGGACAGGAGATGCTTTCGGCCACGTCCTACCCAACGGTTGAATCGGGGCTGGAGATCTTCGCCGACGACACGCTCCTCTTCGAACCCGAAACGGATTACTCCTACTCCAGTTACGGGTGGAACCTCCTCAGCGCCGTTTTGGAGGGCGCGTCGGGCACGGAGTTCCTGTCATTCATGAGGGACGAGGTCTTCGAACCCCTGGGGTTACGGCACACCGTGCCGGATCACAACGACTCCATCGTGGCTCACCGCACCGAGTTCTACGAGCAGGGCCCTGACGGTGCCATCATCAACGCTCCCCACGTAGACAACAGCTACAAGTGGGCCGGGGGGGGCTTTCTCTCCACCCCGGAAGACCTGGTCCGGTTCGGCCAGGCCCACATGAGGCCGGGTTTCCTGAAAGCGGAGACGCTCGCAGAGCTCCAGACCCCCCAAACCCTCCGGAACGGTGAGTCCACCAACTACGGAATCGGATGGAGAACCGGTACCCAGGAAGACGGGGACACCACGCTGGGGCACTCCGGAGGTTCAGTGGGAGGCACGACCCTCCTGGTACTGGTTCCGGAGCACGATCTGGTGGTGGCCGGCGTGGTGAACATCTCCGGGGCGGCGGGCCTCATTGTGAACCGAGTGGCGGAGGTGTTCGAGGCGCATCTGGAAGGGGACCGGCCCTAGGAGGCTCTCCCCAGGCTGGAAGCCCCCGTCCCGGTAGCGAAGCGTTCCACTCACGGCCGGGACGGGCCCCTAAGCATCTGTCCGGGCTTTGGTGACTTCCTCCAGCTCCTCCAGGGTCCTGGGCCAATCTTTCTTCAGGATCCTCGACAGGGATCGGTCTGCCAGGAGTTTTCCACCCGTCTGGCAGGTGGGACAGTAGTTGGTTTCCCGACTCTCGTAGACGATTCGCTGGATCGCCGTCCCGCAAACGGGGCAGGGCTCACCGAACTTTCCGTGAGCCCCCATGGCCGGGTGGAAGGCCGTCACTTTTTCAGGAAAGGTGCCTCCCGATTCCTGTTTGAGTCTGTCCACCCACTCCGTCAGGGACCGGACCATAACCTGGAAGAGACGCTCTACCTCCTCATCCTTCAGTTGGCGGGTCCGACGGACGGGGGATAGCCCGGCCAAAAGGAGGATCTCGTCGGAATGTGCGTTCCCGATTCCGCTTAGAAGGCGCGGATCCGTCAACGCCCTTTTCAGCGTCCGATTCTCCCTGAAAAGGGCTTCCCGGAACCCATCCAGGTCCGTCGAGAGGGGCTCTACGCCCCCCGGGTCCAACCGTTCTAGGTCCTCCCTTCCCCGAACCAGGTGTAAGGTCGCCTTCTTCCTTGTCCCGGCCTCCGTCAGGAGAAGGGTCCCTGTCCTGAAGTCGAACGCTCCATGGGCTCCCTTCGTCGGAATCGTCGCCTCGGGGGCACGCCATTTGAACCGACCCGTGACCATCAAGTGGAAGACGGCGAAGAGATCGTCCTCCATGGCCCAGACAATTCTCTTCCCCAGGCGTTCGAGGCCGAGAATCTTCTTCCCGGCCATGGCGGAAACAGGGGGATCGAAGGTCCGTAGAAGCGATGGCGATCTCAAACGGACGGCAACAAGGGCCTCTCCTCTGATCCTCGGCTCCAGGGCATGGAGATACAGCTCGATTTCCGGCAACTCCGGCATTCTCTTCTCTTTCGTCCCGATCCTTGAACTCTGGCGATGGACAGCCGACCCGTCGAGATCCTTCAACTGTGGCGATGGACAGCCGACCGGTCGAGATCCTAGGTTATGGCCATGCCCACGAGATTACCTCGGAAAGCCCGACCCGGCATTTTTGCCCCACCCAACACCAGTGTGGCCTGACCGAGGTCCGGATACCCCAAGAGGTATCCGCTCTTTCCCGGTCGGCCGATCTCTCCGTGGCCGGGTGCCCACCGCCCCCGGCTGTACCCAACACTCCCAAGGAATGGAGAGAGCCATGCCCGAGGTCACCGTACCTACCGATCAGGTCTT
>JBDHGR010000253.1:0-6549 GCA_039589815.1 Gemmatimonadota bacterium
CAACTCCATCACCACCTGCCGGTCCGCCGTTCGCCGGAGCTGCCCAACCGGCGCCAGGTCCGCTCGGGACCAGACGTCCACGTAATACTCCCCGCTGGGGGACCATGACACTGAGTGGTTCCCATCGGCTTCCGTAAACGCCGTAAGCCCGGTTCCGTCGAAGTTGATGCTATAGTAGTGAACAAAGTAAGGATCCTGGTCAGGGTCCACGCCCCCCGCAGTGAACCAGATTTGCCTGCTCTCCTCATGCACTCGCTCTACCTCCCGGACCACCCAATCCCCACGGGTGATCTGGTTCTTCACCCGGCCCGTGATCCCGTCATATAGATAGAGATGTTGCCACCCGTCCCTTTCCGACATCCAGATGACCTCTTCCCCGTCACCGACATCGTGACGGAAATGCCCGCCGGAATAGTGGATGAAGGAGTTGGGCTCCGCTCGCTCGTCGATGATGGCCCGCGTTTCCCCCGTTTGCCCATCAACCTCAATCACCCGGTAGACCTGGTGCCCACGCTGGTTGTATTCGAAGGTGAATGCCCGACCGTCGTCCCGCCATGTAGCCGGAGAGACACGGTACGCGTTGGGAAAGAGGGCATCGTCGATGACTGTGGCCCGCGCGCTCGCCACGTCGAAGAGAACGGGTTTCCGGAGGTCCAGTACGTCCCCGGGTTTCTGGTAATACCTCACCGAGTCCCGAGGTTGGAGCTGATCCACCGGTGAAGAGATGACGTACTTCACCTCCCGCCGGTAGCCTGGCACCGTTCGGAACCCAACGAGCTTCCGGGAGTCGGGGGACCATGCCAGGGACCGAAGGGTGTAGAAGTTCCCCTCCGATCCATCGTAGCTGAGAGGTGTGCCCCTTTCCTCACCCTCCGGTCTGAGGTAGATGTTGTAGTTCTGGATGTAAGCCTCCCTGGTCCCATCGGGGGAGGGCACCGAGGTCTCGCCGGGAAGAACACCCCGGGCCTGCTGCTGGAGATCCAAGATCTCCAAAACGTCGGCGCCGTTCTCCCAGCCGTCCTCCCACGGCGTTTCGGTGGGGTAGGGCTGGAGCCCGCCGAGGGGCTTCAGGTCGCCGGGACCGTCTGATCCACCTCGTCTCCCGGAGGCCCTCGAGGGGACGGGACCCGTACTGGCGCACCGGTAATCAGTGAGGGAACAACGCCAACCCATGCCCTGCACCGCGAAGCTGATGCCCTCACCCTCCTCCACGAAGGCGAACTCTCTGAAGGGGAGCGTGGCCGCCCCAAACTCAACACCGCTGGACCTGGAGAGGCCGGAAGCGAGCCTGGCGTGATCGAAGGCCGGACGTTTCCTGCCGGACGCGGCGTCAACGAACACGAATTCGTTCCCCCCCCTCACGGTTTTCCGGTACCAGAACCGGTCCGAATCCCCGATCCAGTGAGGAGTCTCCATTACATCCATGACGAGGCCGTCGAATCGACTATCGATGTTTGCCGAACGTTCGTAGTCTGCTGCGGTGCCCTGGGCCACAGCCGAGGGAGGTCCGAGGCAAAGAGCCAGGATGACAGGGATGAAACGGAGGGAGAAGGCGACGGGCCGAACCGCCAGGAAAGCGCTGGAGCGGGCGATGGGGTGCATGGCATTTCTCTTCGGATGTTACAGTGTGGATGTTCCCCAGCCGGTGCGCGGCCACCGGGCCCAAGAAGACGGCGGCATTAACCAGCCAACCGGCCACGGTGGGGCCAAGAGACCTTTGCGCGATGGCCTCTTTTTCAAAACCTCACCACCACCCTGGACCCGGTGTACCGGACGACCCGGGTCTCACCGCCAGGTAGTAGCTCGATCCGGAATTCGCGGTCCTCAGGCAAGAAGTTGACGGCGCCCTCTGGCCCACCCGGCTCCAGGGTCAGGAGGCGCTGGGCGTCCTTCCAGGTCATACGGGTCCAGGTGCCCCGATCCTGGAGGTAGCCCAGGCTGATGCCGTCGTCCTCGTAAAGTGTGAAGTCCCCGTCGGCCCCGGCGAACACCTTGAGGGTGGTCGGCCCATCGACCTCTTCTTCCATGTGCTGCCTGACCGGATCGAAGGGAATGATCGAACCGGCCCGAGCGTAAATCGGCATGGTCGCCAGGTCCACGGCCCGGGTGACGGTCCGGCCACCGTCCTCGGCCTCGTTCGTCCACCAGTCGTACCAGGTGCCCTGCGGAAGGTAGAGCTCCCGAACCCGGGCGCCCTCCTCGAAGACCGGGACGACCAGGAGGTCACGGCCCCATAGGTACTCCGAGCCGATCCCCCTGGCTTGCTCGTCCTGGGGATAATGGAGCCAGAGAGCCCTCATGAGAGGCATACCAGTGTCGTACGCCTCCCTGACGAGAGTGTAGGTGTAGGGGATGAGCTGGTAACGCAGTTCAGCGTACTTTCGGGTGACCGTTTCGATCCTCTCGTCATCGAGGGCGGACTCGGGAGGGAGATCCCTCTGGCCCTCCGGGAACCCCCAATCGCTCAGCCCCCAGCCCCAGGGCAGACGCAGCCGCCAGATGCGCCCATGGGATCGGAAGGAGGGATTAAAGGCAGAAAACTGGAACCAGCGGGCGTAGAGCTCGCCCGTGAACTCACCGGTGGTGTAGAAGCCACCCGTGTCGGAGCCCCAATAAGGACTGAGGCTCAGAGAGTGGTTGATCCCCACCGCGACTTGTGCCTCCAACGTCTTCCAGGTCGACTGCGTGTCACCGGACCACACCCAACCACCCCACCGGGCGATGCCCAGGTGGCCGTTTCGGTGAAGGCTCCAGGGACGAACGTTGGGCCGGGACCAGAGGGGCCCCTGGTAGTAGAGTTGATGGCGCTTTACCCGTTCGAATAGATCGAACCAATCCCCCTCATCAGGCCACCAGGCGTCCACACCGGTCCGTACAAGGGGCACATGCTCCTGCCAGTACGTGAAGATGTGCGACGCGTCGAGGGACTCCCCCAACTTTACGGGGATGGAGCCCTGTAAAGTGTTCAGCCGTCCCCGGCGCCAAGGCACGATGTGAGTGATGACCTTCACGTTGCGATCGTGCAGATCCTCAATGACCTCTGCCGGGTCACGGTCGAAAACCTCGGGATTGAAGTCGAAAGAGGGTTGCTCAGTGTTCCAACCCGTGGGCGTGAAGCCGGTACCCAGGTAGATGACAGCGTCCACGGGAATCCGTTTTCCCCGAAAGGTGTCCACCACATCGATGAGCAGAGCCTCGCTGGTGAGCTCGTCATCCCGGAGTTCCCGGTGGGATTGCATGTAACCCAACGACCACTTCGGGGGCATGACCGCGGCGCCGGCGATGTAGGCGACATCCCTCATGAGAGCCGCGGGATCGTGGCCATCGAATACGAAAATGTCGAAAACGTCGGTGGGCTGGGATGCCGGTGGCCGTCCTTGGACCGCCGCTTCGTACTGCCCCCCTTCCTCGGTGGCCGGGGCCGGTTCATCAGGCCGTTCCCACGGAATGAAGATCCCCGACCCCTCTTCAGGGAGGTGGACCTGGACCCATGGCGTCGCAACGAATAGCCCCCAGCCCTCGGTACCGATGAGGAGGGGCACAGGGTTTCTGGAGCCGTAGGCGTTGGACTGCCAACGGGGGCGCATCTCGTGGAAGCGCCCGCGGCGGTCGAATTCGACCTCGTGGTTGGTTCGCCAGTCATCACCAGGTTGGGGGCCGCCTTCTCCCATCCCCAGCACAGGGGCGTCCCCCACATCGAACCCGACCTGGCCGTCTTCTCGGAAGACCAGAGTCTGAACCGCTTCCCCCTCAGCGTTTCGGACGGTGACCGAAAGGGGATCCGGACGGACGGTCACCTCGAGATTGCCGACCCGCCCTTCCACCCCTGCGCCGATCTCCCGCAGGGAGATCACGGGATCGGGATAGGTAAGATCAGCGTCCAGGGCGGGGGTGAAGGGGAATTCCGTTTCGAAGCCCACGGGCCTGAGAGTGACCCTGACGGAGTGCCCGCCAGCTGGGCGGATGTCGAGTTGGGCCGGGCCTCCGTGCCAGGTGAGTGGCCGAGGTTGGGCTGAAGATTCCGCCGGGGCGTGGGCAAAAACTGAAGCCACGGCCAAAGACAGATACAACGACCTCCCAACCATGGGAACCTCTCATGCCAGGGCAATTTGGCGAGACAGAAGTTGGTGAAGATGGGCGGAACGGATGGCACCGGCAACTTGATCTCGGACGGCGGAATCATCTCTTAACCATGGGCTGACGCGTCGGAAAACCGATTTGTGCTGCAGCGCCTGGAACTCTACACTGATGCGTCAGCCTCGAGCGTCCTCGAGCCCAAGGCCCTCGGATTCCCAGGGGCCTGAGGACCCAGCATCAGGAGGATCCCATGCACAGACCGTTCTTTGCTTCTTTGGCCATTCTGGTACTTGCAGGCACTCTTCTGGATCCGGTTTGTGCACAGGAACAGGAACGCCGGCGGCAACGGACAGAGGCCGAGGCTCGCGCCCGTGCCGACTCGGCCATTGCAGAACGGGCCCGCCTCCGGGCGGAGACCGGCCAACCCGTGGAGTTGATCCCCGACTATGTCGCGGCGGTGGTGGGTCCAGTGCCCGAGAGCCTCAACTTGGATCCGTTCTACAAGAAGTACGTGGACGCCAACGGGATTCCGGTAGTGTCATCGGAAAGGGTACCCGACGCCGCTCTCCTGGTTGTGCGGGACATCATCACAACTATGCTCCTCACTCGACCCGATCTCCGAGCATCCATGATCGAGCGTGGTTGGCGCACCGGGGTGATAGCCGAGACCGAGATGACCATGGATATCCCGGAGTACATGGACTTTAAAGCTCCCGGCGCCCCTCGGGACGAACCGATGACCCAGGCCGATCGGGACTACCATGCAAACCGCTCCCGGGGTATGGGTGGAAACCCCACGACGGGCGCGGAGGAGAACCTTCTCGGATACCCCGGTACGCGGTATTGGGGTGAACACATCTTCGTGCATGAGTTCGCTCACGCCATCCACAGCGCGATCCGCCGGGTCGATCCCGGCATGGCCCAGGAAATCAAGGACGCCTACGACGCCGCCATGGCCGCTGGGAAATACATCGGAGCGGACAGCGGCCGGAAGCACTATGGGGCAACGAACGACAGCGAGTATTGGGCTGAGGGCGTACAGTGGTGGTTCTACTCGAACTACGGGGAGTGCTTCACGGGGAACATCATCGTGGAAAGCCCCAAGGATCTAGAGGCCTACGACCCGACGCTCTTCGAGCTCCTCGGCCGGGTGTTCAACACCCACCACATTCCCATGGATATCTACCATGGGAAACGCATTCGGCCGGTGGCTTGCCCCATCGGGTAATACAGGGACCCGCCCACTCCACGTAGACCGCCGGGGCCAGGTTCACGAAGTGTTGGGCCATGGCCCCTTCCCCAAGGCGCGTCGTTTCGTAAAACCCCTCTGGGCGCTCTCCTCGGGACGCCGCCCGGTCTCGAGGAGGCAAATGGAAGGAGAATAGGCGTTGGGAGGCACTCCATACCTGATCGTTATACTCGTCTACCTGCTCTTCATGGGCGGGGTGGGCGTCTACTTTGCCAAGAAGCGGGTGCGAACGGGGGACGAGTTCATGCTGGCCGGCCGGAGCCTTCCTCTGTGGGTGATGATGGGGACGCTGCTGGCCACCTGGGTGGGTTCCGGGACCATCGTCGGAGGGGCGGCCTTCACCTACGAAAGGGGGCCACTGGCCACCATCTTTTTTTATGCCGGCGTGCCCATCGGGATCGTCGTCCTATACTTCTTTCTCGCAGAAAAGATCAGGAGCCTCGCCAGCCTTACGATCCCCGAAGTATTGGAGGCCCGTTACGGGGCCCTGGCCCGGGTCCTGGCCGCCATCTGCATTCTCCTGGCCTACGTCGGGATCACATCCTACCAGTTCATCGGCGGAGGATACGTCCTCAACCTGACGACGGGAATTCCCGTAGGAGTGGGGAGCGCCATTACAGCCGGGTTCATCGTCTTTCTCGCCATGACCGGCGGCCTCTTCTCCGTGGCTTACACGGACGCCATCAGCGCCCTTCTCATACTATTCGGACTGATCGCCGGCCTCCCGTTTGCTCTCAGCTCGGCCGGCGGCGTGGACTTTTTCCATGACCTGCCACCGGTCAAACGCAGTTGGACCGGGGGGCTCAGCCTCCCCCAGACCCTTGGGTACTTCCTCCCTCTCTTCATGTTGATTCTGGGGGAGCAGAACATGTACCAGCGGTTCGCTGCGGCTCGGGACACCGCTACTGCCAAAAGGTCCAATATAGGGTTTTTCCTGGGCGCCTTGATGGTCCTCACTCTTGTCACGATGATGGCCTCCGCAGCGGTCATACTGTACCCAGCGATTCACGCTGACACGGCCGTCCTCCGGGTCGCACTCGGCTCCATGCCCTTCGTCATCGGGGCGCCGCTGTTGGCCGCTGCGGTGGCGTTTATAATCACCACCGGCGATTCCTACCTTCTGTCGTGCTCCACCAACGTCACACACGATTTCTATGTACGCTTCTTCAACCCGGGGGCGTCCCAGTCCAGGCGGCTGTGGGTCACGCGTGGGGTGGTGCTTT
>JBDHGR010000254.1:0-6531 GCA_039589815.1 Gemmatimonadota bacterium
CTCTTCATTCATCCCCTCCGAACCAAGCACGAACCGGCTCCAGATCCAACACAAAAACGCTTCGGCCGTGGGTCCCGATGACCAGCTCTCCGTCCCTCGGATGCACGTCCAGGTCATGAACCGGCGTGGAAGGCAGGTGTGCAGAGAGGGATTGCCAGGTCTCCCCACCGTCCCCCGACACATAAACCCCCAGGTCGGTACCGACATAGAGCACGTCCGGTGAATCAGGGTCTTCCTGGATGACGTTGACCGACTCGCCTGGGAGATTCGCCACGATGGAGGTCCACGTGACACCGAAATCGTCGGACCGGAACAGATAACTGCTGAAGTCGTCCTCCCGAAAACCGGTCTGGGATAGGAAGACTCGATCCGGTTCGTGTTGGGATGCGATGATTCGGCTGACCCATTTTTCTGGGAGCCCCTGGCCGACCCGCTCCCAGTTCCCACCCTCGTCATGGGTGACCCAAACGGAACCGCCCTCTGTCCCAACGTAGAGGAGGCCCCGCTGTAGCTCCGATTCAGCAACCATGGTGATGGTTCCGAAGGGCACGACTCCCCTGGGTCCCTCTGGGAGGTCCGAGAGGTCGGGGCTGATGGGCATCCAGTCCTCACCCCGATTCGCGGTTTTCAGGAGCCGGTTCCCGCCAACATAGACCGTCTTGGGGTCGAAGTGGGAAATAATGAAAGGCGTGTACCACCCGGAACGCCACGGCTCATCCTCCCCTCTCAGTCGTGGCCGAATGCTCTCGGCGACCCCGGTCAGCACCGAGTCCTGGGTGATATCCATGCGGCGCATGGCGCCGTGCTGGTGTTCGTAGTAAACGAAGGCACCATCGGTCGGATCCAGGTATGTATCGAAGGAGTCCCCTCCGGTCCATTGATCGAGATACACGTTTTCCCAAGGATCCCAGATCGCGTCTTCAATGGAGACGTGGCCGGGTCCGTATAACGCCGCGTTATCCTGAGTACCACCAAAGATTCGATAGGGTTCGGAGTTATCCAGTGAGATCGAATAGAACTCCGCCGCCGGAATGTTATTAAGGTGTAGCCAACTCTCTCCCCGATCCCAGGATTGGTAGAGTCCGCCGTCATTGCCCAGAAGGACTCGGTCGGGGTTTAGAGGGTCGATCCAGATCTCGTGATGATCCAGGTGCATGATCACCCCCCGGGTGTCATGCATCCGAACGATCTTCTCACCAATACGGTGGAAGGTTTTCCCTCCATCGACCGAATGGAAAGCACGGTTTCCCAGGATGAAAAGATCATCCGGATTCTCAGGAGAAACCCGGATGTCCGTGAATTTCCAACCATAGACTCCGAAGACCGGGTAAAGGTCCTCCTCATTCACCCTCCGCCAACTCCGACCCTCATCGTCGGACCTGTATACTTCACCTCCCACGATCTCCCGGTCCTCCACCGGGCTGGGATTCCAGTTGTCCACGAATGCATAGACGACACCCTCAACAGAGGGAGCCACATCCAAGCCAATTCGACCTAGAGGGCCAGGAGGGAGTCCATTGGAAAGCTCTTCCCAGTGGCTCCCACCGTCGGTACTCCGATAGATCCCGCTCTCTTCTCCAGCCTCCACCGGCTCCCCACTTACGGCCTCCCACGCGGAGGCGAAGAGCGTTCCTGGGTCCGACGGGTCCATGACCAGATCTACAGCTCCGGTATGGTCACTGACAGCGAGGACATGTTCCCAGCTTTCTCCCCCGTCTTGGGTCCGGTATACCCCCCGCTCGTCGTTGGGAGACCAGAAGTGGCCCAGGGCCGCAACGAACACAATATCCGGATCGTCGGGGTGGATCAGCACCTTCCCAATGTGGTGGGTGTCGTGGAGGCCCATGTTCCGCCAGCTCTTGCCGGCATCGGTGGACTTGAACACCCCCGTCCCCGAGTAGGAGTAACCGCTATGTCGGGGCTGGGTCTCGCCGGTTCCAACCCAGACGATGTCGGGATTCGAAGGTGCGACGGCCACGTCCCCAATTGAAAAAGCGGATTGCTTTTCGAAGATGGGTGTCCAGGTCAGGCCATTGTTCTCGGTCTTCCAGAGGTTCCCGGATCCAACTCCGACGTAGATGACCCCGTGATTCCCTGGCGGCACGGCGATGGCTTCAACCCGGGCACCAGCCTGCATCGGGCCCACGGCCCGCCACTTCAGGTCGCGAAAAGGCGATTCCGCCTCGAGGCTCAAATGATCTTCCCATGCCTGAAGACGGACCCCGGGAGACGTCGCCTGGGCCTGGGCTTCCGAAGAGAGCAGAACCGTTGCCAGGAGGGCTGCAGGGGGGAGAGCCGCAGAAAGGTACCTCACGCCTTGATTCTTCATCCCGTTGGCATCCAATCATCGAGGAAGTCCAGGATAGCCTTCTCGTTGTAGGACCTTCCCTCCTCCAACTCCACCGTGTTTTTGGAGTAGAGAAGAGTACCGTCCTTCTCCAGCACATAAAGGTGAGGGTAACCGGGAATCGCCGGGTAGTTCCCCAGAAATTCCTCGTTCTCATTCTCACGGCCGTAGTTGACCTTCATGATCAAAAAGCCGGTCTCCAGCTTGCCCGAGATCGATGGATGTTCGTGGATAAAGGCGTCCAGGAGCTTGCACCATCCGCACCAGGTGCCACCCACTTCGAGGAGGATCCGTTTCCCTTCCGACTGGGCCCGGATCACCGTGGCCTTCAGATCCGCCGCCGGATCCCGGTTGTGGTCGTACTCGGCCACCGTATAAAAGGTGGCATGTTCCTGCCGGGGAACTTCCTGCAAAAGGGCCGCTTGTTCCGGCTGGTCGGTGGCCGCCTGCCCGGGAAAGAGGAGGAGTCCAAGGAGGAATGCCATGATCCAAGTCGAGCTTCGCATCGGTGAGCTCCTAACGAGTGGACCGTCGGGGCTGATCTGGTTCCTACCCTGCCATCCATCTACACCAGCGGCCTTCGGTGAGTCAAGCTGTCGCCTGGGTTCTCCTTCAGCCGGCCAAGCTTGACACTCCGGACCCCCTGCACCTACCTGTCCCAAGCCGGCCCTGGCAACGCCGTTTGCAGGCCCGGACAGATACCTTCAGCCCATCCGACATTCGGCCGGGAGTAGCCATTGGTCATCTACGGGGTTTCGATCTTGGCGGCATGTATGATCGCGGGACTCTTCCTCGGGGAGTTGCTGGGCCAGCTGATTGGTGTCCAGGCCAATGTGGGAGGAGTGGGCATTGCCATGCTCATCATGATTCTCCTTTCAGACCGGCTCCGCAGGGCGGGAAAGTTGAAGCCCCTCACGGAACAGGGTGTTCTTTTCTGGAGCTCCATCTATATCCCGGTTGTGGTGGCCATGGCGGCAAAACAGAACGTCATCGCTGCTGTGAAGGGCGGCCCGGCCGCCATCCTGGCGGGGGCCGGCGCGGTTCTGGTTTCCTTTGCCCTGGTTCCCGTCCTCAGCCGGGTCGGCGGTCCCACCTCCGGGATGCCGGATGACGGCACTTCCTCCAAACCGCCGGGTGAAGGGGCCAACGTTCCATGATGGGCATCCTCGACACCCTGGCCGGCGTCTTCATCAGGAACGGTCTGGTCACTGCCTTCGCCTTCGTGGGTCTGACGATCTGGATCTCCTACTTCATCTCGGGTCGGCTGACCAAGGGCAGGCTTCATGGCTCAGCCATTGCCATCCTTCTCGGACTGATCCTGGCTTACGTGGGTGGCGTGACGACGGGAGGAAGCCAGGGCCTGGCCGACATCGAGGTTCTAGCCGGCGTAGGACTTCTGGGCGGAGCCATGATCCGGGATTTCGCCATCATCGCCACTGCCTTCGGGGTCAGTATCGACGAGATCCGAAAGGCCGGATTGGGCGCGATCCTCTCGCTGTTCGCTGGTGTCTTCGTCTCCTTCATCGTGGGGGCGGCTATCGCTTTCGCATTCGGCTACACGGACCCGGTGAGCATGACCACCCTGGGAGCAGGAGCAGCGACCTATATCGTGGGCCCGGTCACCGGGACCGCCATCGGGGCCACATCCGAGGTGATCGCCCTGAGCGTCGCAGCAGGCTTGGTAAAATCCATGTTGGTCATGACGGGCACGCCTTTCGTGGCCCGGTTCATCGGGTTGAACAACCCCCGTTCGGCTCTCGTCTACGGGGGCCTGATGGGAACGACGAGCGGGGTGGCAGGCGGCCTCGCCGCCACCGATCCAAAGCTCGTCCCCTACGGCGCCATGACGGCCACATTCTATACCGGCCTCGGATGCCTTCTGGGACCGTCCATCATCTTCGTCATCATCCGGGCCCTCTTCGGATGATGCCCCGGACCCCGCAATCGGAGGCCCTGTGACCACACCCGCTGGCCGGAAGGTTAGGATCCGACTCATCGACCGGGCTTTTGAACACGGGACCAGGACTGCACTTCTTTCCGAAGGGATCTCCTATACCTTTGCCGAGCTTCTCAGGGCTTCGGAGGAGGTGGCCAGAGGACTCCTCGGGGGGTCTCCGGATCTTCAGGAACAGCGAGTCGCTTACCTGATTCCGGGGAGCTTCGAGCACGTGGCAGTGCAGTGGGGGATCTGGCGAGCGGGCGGAATCGCAGTGCCCTTGAGCGTCAACGCAAAAGTGCCGGAACTGGAGCATGTTCTCGACGACGCCGGCGTGTCTTCCGTTCTCGTCCTCGAGGAGCTCTCCGACCCTATAGGGCCTCTCTGCGATCGTTTGGGAGTCTCCACGGTGCCGGTGAATCGGATACCGGGCCGCCTGTCAGCATCCACTCCCGGCACTCCGTCAACCGGGCGGACCCAGGAGCTCCCGGAGATTTCCGCAGACCGCCGGGCAATGATGCTCTACACCAGCGGCACCACCAGCAAGCCGAAGGGCGTTGTCAGCACCCACGCCAACATCGAAGCACAGATTACCTCCCTTGTGGAGGCCTGGGGATGGCATCCGGATGACCGAATCCCCCTTTTCCTTCCCCTCCATCATATCCATGGCATTGTGAACGTCTTGAGCTGTGCGCTTTGGGCCGGTGCACAGGTAGAGACTTATTCGGCCTTCGACATGGAGCGGATTCTGGACCGTGTCGGAGACAGGGCGTACACCGTCTTCATGGCCGTCCCCACCATCTACGTGAAGCTCATTCAAGCCCTGGAGTCCGCCGACAGAGAGACCCGAGCAAAATGGGCTGAGGCCTTCGGCCAGATGCGCCTCATGATTTCCGGGTCGGCGGCACTTCCGGCCGCCATCCACAAGAAGTGGACGGGACTCACGGGCCAGAAGCTCCTCGAGCGGTATGGAATGACCGAGATTGGGATGGGGCTCTCCAACCCGCTGGTCGGAGAGCGCCGTCCGGGAGCTGTCGGCCAACCCCTTCCAGGAGTGAACCTCCGCCTTGTCGCGGATTCCGGGGAGGTCGTGGAGGATGAGGGGGTGCCCGGCGAGATCCAGATCGAGGGTCCGGCGGTTTTCACCGAATATTGGAACCTGCCGGAGGTCACAGCAGAGGCCTTCGACGGCGCTTGGTTTCGAACTGGGGATATGGCCGTCTTGGAAGATGGCTATTACCGAATCCTCGGCCGACTTTCGGTGGATATCATCAAGTCGGGAGGTTACAAGCTCTCGGCTCTGGAGATCGAAGACGTTCTCCGTCAGCACCCACGTGTCCAGGAATGTGCCGTGGTCGGTGTGGAGGATGAAATGTGGGGGGAGGCGGTGGCCGCTGCCGTGAAAACCTCGGGCGGAGATGACCTTGCTCTCGAAGATCTCAAGGCTTGGGCCGAGGAGCGGTTATCGACCTACAAGATCCCGAAGGTCCTGAAGGTGGTAGACGATTTTCCCAGGAACGCGATGGGCAAGGTGATGAAACCGGCATTGAAGGAGCTGTTCGACTCCCGCTGACTTCCAGGTGACCCCCGCAATCCGGGCAGGGAAGAGGAAAACCCCCCGCCGGTTTCCCGACGAGGGGCTACTTCCTCCCCACCCATCCTCCCAACCCACTTCGTTGGTGATCTATGGTTATCCTGTCGGGCTAGGCCGGATCCAAAGGGATCCGATCTTTGTTCGAAGCCAGCCACGACGCGAAGGATTCGAGCTTGGGATTCAACGCCCGGGTGGCCTCGATGGGCCGGGCCCCACAGAAGTATTCCTCGAAGTCGTGCTTGAACTGGAACATGTTCCCGAGATCGTCGGCCCCAGGGAAGCCCAGGCCCCGATACACGTCGAAGGGTACCGCGTTATACGTGACCGGCTCCCCAAAAGCTGCAGACATGGCTTCTGCCATCTCCTGGCCGGTTAGATGGTCACCTGCGATTCCAACGGTCTTCCCGACGTACTCCGACCCGGCTTTGAAGATGGCGAACGCAGAGCGGCCGATGTCCTCTGCGGCGATGGAGGGCAGTTTCTTTTCACCCATGGGGAGATTGAACGCCAGGGTTCCGTCCTCTCCCCGCTGGGGACCCATGCCAAACGTAATGAGGTTGTCGAAGTAGAACGCCGTGAGAAGGTTCGTCGTGGGTACCCCGACCTCAGCGAAAATGGCGTCGGCTTCACCTTTTCCATCGAAATGAGGAACCT
>JBDHGR010000255.1:0-11319 GCA_039589815.1 Gemmatimonadota bacterium
TTGCTTCGGGAAGACCTACCCCGCCATCCTCCTATCAATGGCATTCAGGTAAGTCTTCACGATCTTCCCGGACCGGCCGAAGTCGATGTACTCGTCATCGGAGACCGATTCGGCATTGGCGTCCACCCGGACCCGGCCGTCCTCTAGCTCCCGGACGACGACCAGAAGCACATGGCCCTTGAGGTCCCAGATGCTCCATCCGGCTCGGGCCCTTATGCGCCCGTGTTCCTCCTCGGACTCCACCAAAGCCAGGCCGGCTTCGTCCACAGAAGCCAGGGCCGCTTCCCACACAACCTCGGGATCGGCCTGGTACGACCTCGACCGTTCGGCCTCAGGCATGTTGTAGGTGTGGGCACAGCCGGTATAGAGCAGGGCGAGGCTTGCGAGCATGGCTTTGTTCATGTTGGCCTCCGTCCGGAAAAAGGCAATCGGTTTCCTTGGAAGGAAGGCAACCCGCGTGCCATATTCGCCGAACCCGAAAAACCTTTGTTTGCCTTGGGTTCCTAGACGGACCCGAAAAACCGCCGAAGGACCGAGGGTCCTAAACCGAGGACAGCCGTCGTCTCGACCTGTGGACATGACCGGGGAATCCCCCCCTGGCTCCAGGCACGGCTGGCTCCTATTCTCCCCGGGTTTACCGAAACCTGAAAAAAGGAAGTGCGGACAATGAGGATCTGCGGTTCGAGTTGGATGGCGGGGCTATCCATTCTCCTGGCTACGGTTCTGGTTATGCCGGAACCCACCCAGGGGCAAACAGCCTCATACCTGGATTTTGATGGTTTCACCCGTGAGCTCCGATCGATCGTAAACAGCTCCAACCTTGCCTCCATGGAATCTCTCGGCACCACTCTGGAGGGCCGGGAAGTGTGGATGGTGACGGTGGGAAACACCTCCGGCTCTCCCTTGGCCGATAGGCCGGGCGTGTTGGTGGTCGGCAACCTGGAAGGCGATCACTTGGTTGGAAGCCATATGGCCATGGAGGCCGTCCGCTATCTGGTGGACCACGCCCAGGACGAAACCGTTCAGGCAGCTCTGACGGGCCATGTGTTTTACTTCTTCCCCCGGCTGAACCCCGATGGGGCAGAGGCCATGTTCGCCCCGGTAAAGTCGGACCGGAAAACCAACGCCCGGCCCTACGACGACGACAATGACGGCCGAACCGATGAGGACGGACCCGAGGACTTGAACGGAGACGGATTCGTCACCGTCATGCGGGTGGCTGATCCGTTTGGGGCCTACATGGTCGATCCTGCGAACGAGCGGCTTTTGAAGCGGGCCGATCCGACCAAGGGGGAGACGGGGGGCTACAAAGTGTATTGGGAGGGGACCGACGACGACGGGGATGGGTTCATCAATGAAGACGGGCCGGGCGGGGTGGACATGAACCGAAACTTCCAGCACGCCTATCCCTATTGGCAGGCCGATGCGGGCCTTCACATGGTCAGTGAGGTTGAAACCCGTGCTCTCATGGATTTCACGGTTTCCCACAGAAACATTAGCGCAATTCTCACCTTTGGTGAGACGGACAACCTGGTGACACCGCCCGATTCCCGGGGCGGCCTGGCAGGACCCAACCTCCCCGATCTTCCCATCTTCGCTGACGCCTCCAACGCCGACGTATCCACCGTAGGTGTGTTCGGAGCTGGTGGTGGCGGCGGAAGAGGAGGATTCGGGGGCCGGGGCGGCCGGGGCGGCGGGGGGGGGATCTACCTCCGAGGCGCTCAGCTGGGATCGGACAACGACCCCAGCTCCGGTACGCGACCGTCGACGACGGTAGCGACCCAGGACCTGGTGTACTTCACGGCTATCTCCGACGCCTACAAGAGAATCACCGGAATCGACAACGTTCCGGTCCACCGGACTCCGGAGGGGGCATTCTTCCAATACGGTTATTTCCAGTACGGGGTCCCCTCCTTCAGCACGCTGGGTTGGGGGCTTCCGGCGGCGTCTGACGCCGAGGGTCAACAGGGCCCGCTGGCAGACTCGCCTGAAGAACCGGGCGCCCGACCCGGCGCGGTGGATCCAGGCGGGGTGAGGGTCAGGACGCCACCTGGAGGAGGTATGCCGGCCGGTGGCAGGGCCGGACTGTCCAATCAGGTCGCCGGTGCACGTGGAGGCTCGGGGGCCGGTGGCGGTTCCGGCTCCGACGCTCAGATCCTTCAGGGCCTGGAGGCTGCCGGGATCAACGCCTTCACAGACTGGACCGTTTTCCAACATCCAGAGCTGGGCGAGGTGGAAATCGGTGGATTCATTCCCTACGCGACCACCAACCCGCCGGCAGAGCAACTCCCTGAGCTAGGTGAGAAGCACGGCGAGTTCTTGGTGGAGTTGGCCGGAATGCTTCCCCGCGTCCGCATCGCCGACACCGAGGTAACGTCTCACGGGGGTGGGATCTTCACCGTCAGTGTTGAAGTGGAGAACACGGGGTTCCTTCCGACGGCCCTCAACCACGGGACCAGGTCCCGTTCAGTAGGGCCGACCTTCGTTCAAATCCAGGTAGATGACGATGCCATCCTTTCCGGGGCTGACAAGACTGCGTCTATCGGGGTCTTGGCGGGATCAGGAACCCGGGAGAAGGTCACCTGGGTGATCCAAGGAAGGGAGGGAGCCCAGCTCGAAATCAAGCTCCACTCCCAGAAGTCTGGTCGTGACACTGCAACCGTAACCCTCAGGTGAGGAGGCCTATCATGAGAATCTTCCGACTCTTGGCGGCCACCTCTCTAGCCGCCCTGGCTTTGGCAGCGTATCCGGTGGCCCAACTCGGAACCGTCCAGGCCCAGCAGAATCAGGGCTCAGATCCACCCCACACACTTGAGATTGCCTGGGACCGGTGGCTGGACCACGCGGACATGGGTGAACGCATGCGGCTCATGGCTCGGACCTGGCCCAAATTCCTGACCCTCTCCTCCATGGGGGATAGCTACGAGGGAAGGGAACTCTGGCTCATGACCATCAACAATCCGGACACCGGCCCTGAGCTGAGTAAAGCAGGGATGTTCATCGAAGCAAACGTTCATGGGAATGAGATCCAGGGTGGAGAGATTTGCCTCTACACCATCTGGTATCTCATGGAGAACTACGAACGGAACCCGGAGATCAAGCGGTTGGTTGACGAGCGTGTCTTCTATATCGCCCCAACCGTGAATCCCGACGGCCGGGATTATTTCCTCCACGGAGCCGGTTCCGGGGCTCGGACGGGACACATGCCCGTTGATCAGGACGGGGACGGTGCGTTCGACGAGGACGGCCCCGACGATCTGAACGGGAATGGTATGATCGAGCAGATCCGTAAATACGTGCCCGGGGAAGGCACCCACCGGATCAGTCGCCTCGACCCCCGCCTCATGGAAGCGGTGCCCCCGGGCGAAAAGGGAGACTGGATCCTGCTTGGCTCGGAGGGCGTGGACAACGATGGGGACGGCCGGGTCAACGAGGACGGCCCCGGGAGCTACGACGGCAATCGAAATTACGGAGCCGACTGGCAACCCAATTACATCCAGGGTGGGGCCATGGACTACCCCTTCCAGCTTCCGGAGTCCAGGGCCACCCAGGATTTCCTGGCGGCCCACCCCAACATCGCCGGGAATCAGTCCTACCATAATTCCGGAGGCATGATCCTCCGGCCCCCGGGATCGGCCTGGTATGGCGATTTCCCGGCTTCGGACATACGGGCGTACGACGAGATCGGGGAAAACGGTGAGAGGATCCTGCCCTGGTACAATTACATTATCATCTGGCAGGGCCTCTACACGGTTCATGGAGGATCCATCGACTGGACCAGTGACGGCCACGGCATCATCGCCTTCTCCAACGAGCTCTGGACTGGAAACAAGTATTTCCAGAGCCCCCTCCTGGCCGAGCAACAACAGGACGATCGGACTCCCATCTCCCAAGGCCGATCCAGGTACTTCTTCGATGAGTTCCTGGAATTCGGCGAGAACTATCCTCAGTGGACACCTTTCGACCACCCCGAGTACGGTGAGGTGGAGATGAGTGGCACCGGAAAGCTCACCGGGAGAATCAACCCACGGTTCATGAGCATGGAGGCTTTCCACCGGAACATGGCTTTCACCCTCTACCATGCCGATGAAATGCCCCTCATGACCCTGGGTGATACGAAGGTCGAAAGCTTGGGTGGAGGGATGTACAAGGTATGGGTGGATATCACCAACCCGAAGGTCATCCCCAGCATTACGGCCCGGGGAATGAACCACGGCGTGGTGCGACCGGACCTCCTTACGGTGAGCGGGGATGTGGAGGTCGTTTCCGCCGGTTGGGTCCCGAATAAGCACCGACCCGGAAAAACCCAGCTTATCGACCAGAAGGAGCTGGACCGAATCATGATCCGAAGCGGCCACCCAGGGAAGACCACCAAGACCATCGAATACCTGGTCCGGGGATCCGGGAACATGGAAGTGACATACTCGTCGGTGAAGGGTGGAACCGTCTCCACCACAGTTCGGGTGCGCTGAAGGCCAGATAGAAACTCTGGCGCTATGTTCGGCGCCGGGGTGAACTTCGGCCCGGGTCGGGGATTCTTCCCCGGCCCGGGTTTTTTCCTTCCGCATATTCGGGGATAGAAAGCGTATGAGGCACCTCATCGACGCCTACGCACCCGCCGTGATGGCCCAGCGGGACCGACTCCCAGCGCTCCTACTCCCAGCCTTCCTTACGGGCTTCGGCCACGAGTTCCCGATATAGAGCCGGTTGGAGCCCGTGGATGTGGAACATCTCCAGGAGGATCCTGTCTTCAAGGACCTTTTTCAGGACGGTATACCGCGCTCGATTGAGTGTGGCCGGGATGATTTCCAGGGCTTCCCGTGCCGCCCGGTCCAGCCCTTTCTCCGTGTCCCAGAAGATGGACCGGGATCGCGCGGTGGACGTGGGCAGGCCCATGCCATGCCCATCCAAAAAGCCGGCCTCTTCCAATGGGTGGACGAAGTCGGACCTGGTGACGTAGCGGGGCTCACCCGAGAACATCAGGATTTTGTACCACCCCTCCGTCTGACCCAGAACCCGGAATATGTCCCCCTTTTCAGCCCGGCCGATGACCATGGCATTGGTGCTGGGACCAGTACGCAGATTCACCAAAGGGGTACCCATGACCACAAACTCTTGGGGCGCTGCGTAAACGGTGCATGGCAGGGTGGCAGCCAAGAGGAGGACCGCCGAGAGAGAGGGTAAACGTTTGAACATCTTGGGCCTCCTTTCATATGGGGAGCAGCTCTGGTCTTCAAGAGGGGCAAAAGCCGGACCGGCCAAAATCCATGGGGAACCGGTTCAAACAGCGGTGTTTCACCCCATTGGGGTCCCGAATCGCCCTGTTTTCCTGTGACGAAACGCTCCAGGACCGGCAAGAACGTCCTTGCCAGAACCGGAACCCTCCTGCTCCTCGGGGGTCGAAAAGAACCCGCTTTCTCGCCCATTCATTGCAGACGGGTCACCAGCAAGGAGGAATCGTGTTCCACGTTATCCTGACGAGCGTCGCCATGGGCCTCGGTATCGCCTCCGCATCCCCACCAACGCTTACCCTGGAGAGTCCTCGTTCTGTCTGGGCAGTAGACATCGGTGTACAGGAACACTCCCCCGACACCACCACGGTCCGGTGGGTCGTAGGCGCCCCGGACTCCGAGGCCCGATACAGGGTTCAGGAGCAGTTGGCGGGTTTCGACTTCCCCAATGACGCCGTGGGAACCACAACGGAAATCACCGGGGTCATCGTTGTAGGCCCCGACGGGACCATCGTGTCGGACCGATCCGAGTTCCGGATCCAACTGGCTTCGCTGGCCACCGACAACCAGCGCCGGGACAACTATGTCAGGGGAAGGACGCTTGAGGTCGAACAGTACCCGGAAGCTGTCCTGGTACCTCGGCGGTTTCTCGGCCTTCGGGATCCTCTTGCGGAGTCAGGATCGCAGGATTTCCAACTGGAAGGCGACCTCACCCTCCACGGTCACACCCGGACGACCACCTGGGAGGTTACCGCAGCCTTTGGATCTGAGGCGATCACCGGGCTTGCCACGACGGCATTCCCCTTCGATACCTTCCAGATCCCGGTCCCGAGAGTCGCCCGGGTACTGAGCGTGGACGACAACATCCGACTTGAGATGGCGTTTCGGTTACTCCGGGAAGGAAGCTGACGGGGAAGGTGGAGCCTCTCCCCTTTCACACTGCAGCCCGGTCCTTGACCGGGAAGGCCATCACAATGACGTCGCGCTCTCATCCCACCCGCCGGGGGTTCCTCAAGCTCGCCTCCGCCTGCGCCGCCCACGTAGCCCTGATGGCGACGCCCTTCCCAGCGGCGGCGAAGACTCTTTGGAGTCGGCGCACCCAAGGGAGAGTGGTGGCACAGGAGCCTTTCGGCCGGCTGGAATCGGCGGGTGAGGGTCTTTGGGCTTTTGTGTCGACCCCCCTCGGGGGTGACTACACCACAGTCTGCAACGGCGGAATCATCGCCGGCCGGGACGGCGTCATGGTGATCGGCCAACCCACGTCCTGGTGACTCACTACCATGGCGACCATTCGAACGGAGCCGAGGGGTACCTCTCAGAGGTTGCCGGGCCGGGGCCGTCGGACGTCCGGTCGGGCCCATCGGGGACGCCCCGGTCGGATCCGCGCATTCACGTAACCGAAACCACACGGGCCCTGAAGACGGAGGGTTTGCCCGACGAAGCTCCGCCGAGCCTTCTACGGCTCTGGGCCGAGGTCGTCCTGGTTGCCGAGGAGAGCCCGGGCTCCATCGACCTCGGAACTCGAACGGTGAGACTGGGTCCGCTTCGGGGTCATACCCCCAGCGACGTTACGGCCGACCTTCCTGAGGAAGGAATCACCTGGTGCGGGGACCTGGTCTGGAACGGGATGTTCCCGAACTACATGGATGCCATTCCCAGCCGACTTTCCAGCGCCGTTCGAGCCATTCAAGCCGAGGACAGGAAAGTCTACGTGCCCGGCCATGGCCCCCTGGCCGGGGCAGGGGACCTCGCTAGGTACGTGGATGTCATCGACGGCCTGGAGGAGACCGCTCGGCAGGCAAGGCGGGAGGGGTGGACCTCTGCGGAAGCCGGCTCCCGTCACAGGATCCCGGCGGATCTGGGCGATTGGACCCTCTTCAACCCCTCCTACTTCCAGCGAGCCGTCGAGGCCTGGATGAAGGAGTGGGCCATGGGAGACTGAGGCCCCCCAAACAAGCACATCCCACGGTCGAAAAAAAACGGCCGCTCCGGTTCCCCGGAACAGCCGTTTACCCTTTTGGGCAAAACCCGTTTTGAACTAGGTCACCTTGGTGACGTTCTCAGCCGCCGGGCCCTTGGCTCCATCGACGATCTCGAACTCAACCTCGTCGCCCTCGTTCAGGGTCCTGAACCCTTCCGACTGAATCGCGGAGTGATGGACGAAGCAGTCCCTTTCTCCACCCTCAGGCGTGATAAAGCCGAAACCCTTTTGATCGTTGAACCACTTCACAGTTCCTTTGGTACGCATCAACCTGCTCCCATGGTGTTTTGCTCGTCGGAGTCCGGATGACCCGTACCTTCCGACAGGCTCTCGCGCGGACTCTCCCCCGCGCCGGAATCAGCGGCCATTCGGCCGCCAGGAAAAAAATGCGGGGCCTTCCTGGGAAGACCTCCGGTTTATCAGCGATCGATCGTCGTTCCCTCCCCCGTAAACATACGTGGAAATCCCAACTTTATCCCCATCCTCCCCGCCGTCAAGGGATTTCGGCATGCTGATCGAGGGGCCCCATATGAGCCTGAACGGAGGCCTACGGGTCTCTGTCCCACAGCAAGGGTTCCGCTTCGGCCAATTCCCATTGGACGCGGGTCCAAATGCCGCCCCTGATATCAGCCACCTCTCTCCGTCTCCGGTTGTCGGCAAGCAGTTGATCGAACACGCCCGATTCCAAAACCCTGGCGTCGATTCCGCTGGGCGACAGGGCGAACGCCCGGTGAATCCAAGGCAAGGCCCGGTCGGGAGACCCCGTCCATGCCAGGTAGGCTGCAAGATCTCCGGCGGGAATGACGTCCGTGAATTCTGGGTGAACCTGATCACCGCTTTGAATGCTCGTGCGAAGGGAATCGATGATGGCCGCGGACCTGTCGACTCTTCCCACGTCATGAAGGCAGATTGCCCTGATGCCCGCGTGGGGACCCAGGTCCAGCTCCAAACACTCCTCCGCTCGACCGCTGAGGAGGAGGGCCAGAGCTTGGATGGAGCGAGGAAGAATCACCCCAGGGCCCAGGGAAACCGCGGTGCGAGCCTCCCTTATGGCCAGATCGTATTCCCGGGCCCGTAGCGCTTCAAAGGCCAGGCCCGTTCTCCTTGCCGGTGAGAGGGGATCCAGCTGAACCGCCACCTGGGCCTCTGCCAGTGCCTGGTCGTGGTACCCCTCCCGGACCAGGAGGTTGGCATACCAAGCACGAACGTTCGGTAGGTTGGGTTGAAGCTCCAGTGCCCTCGAAAAATCTTCAAGAACAGTCTGGGCAGGCGCCAACGCCACGCTGGAGATGTAACCCCGGGCCGCGAAAGCCCCGGCCAACTCCGGATTCAACCGAACCGCCTCTCCTGCGGCCCTCAAGGCCAAACCGGCCGCAGCGAAACCGTCGAGGTCGATATCGTACCTGTATGTGATCGCCAGGGCGTAAGCGGAGGATAGCCCTGCAAACGCCGGTGCAAAGGTGCTGTCTGCCTCGATTGAGGCTTTGAAGGCATCGATGGCTCGAACCAGGCCGTCCCGGGTCCGGGTGTTCAGCAACCTGTTCGCAGCGCGATAAGCGACGTAACCGGGACTCTCGGTGGATCGGGTAAGCCCCCGGGCCGAGAGCGCGGGAACCTCTTCGAGGAGAGCCGCGCTCACCTCGTCAGAGATTTCCTCCACTGCCCTCATCTGATTGGTCCGGTCCAGGCTGTAGTCGTTGCTCCAGAGCTCGGTTTCTCGCTCCACCCGGAGGAGCCGAACCAGAATCCGGGCCGCATCCTGATGAGGGAACACCGTTCCCTGAAGAAGGTGGTCCACGTCGAGAGTGTCGGCCACCTGAGCAACAGTGAGGTTCGAACCCTCCAATTCCTGAACAGACTGCGGCGCTATGACCTTCAGGCCCCGGATGCGAGAGAGCCGTGAAAACAGCTCCTCCGTGATCCCCCTCCCCAGGGTGTCAAGGGTCGAGTCCCCCGTTTGGTTCTCCAGGGGCAGTATGGCAATCGACGCCTCGAACCGATCCGACTCACTGGCGCCGGCGGCGGCGATGAGATCTCCCAAAGATTCCGGCTCAGTGGACAGAGCTCGATCCCTTGAGACCCCACCGGAATCCTCCCCGGTCGAAATGGAGAATCCTGGAGGGAGAGTAATGTCGTCTTTGCCCCCTCCCAACATCTTCAAAGCCCCGAAACCCACGACCGCGATCAGGGCAACCACCGCCCAGGCCCAAATGGGGGTCCTCCACTCTTTGGCCGGTCGGGAATCAGAGTTCTCGGGCATGGAGTTCTTCCTGCGGAGAATCATCGGCTCCTACCACCCCAAAGATTGACCGTGGGCTCTCGCTGAGGCAAGCCGAGCCGAGCGGCACGGGGCGAAGCTCTGCCCGAAAGTTGACCCCCGAGACCGTCGGGCGAGAGGAGACGAGCCGAGGGGCGCCGAGTTCGTTCCCACCCCGAGTGTCGACCCCCGAGACCGCAGATCCGCGCATGGCACAGATCTGCGAACCGAGCGCCTGCCAATCTCTACAGTACAGGGGATCGACGCGCGAGACCGCCCACCGCAGGTGGGCGAACCGAGGGGCGCCGAGTTCGTTCCCACCCCGAGGGCCGACCCCCGAGACCGCAGATCCGCGCATAGCGCAGATCTGCGAAACTCCCGCAGCCTGCCCTTCGTCAGGCTGAAGAGGGAGTTTTTCACCCGACCTCTTGAACCCAGAGCGATGGTAACGCCATGACTGCTTTCACCCGGGAAATGGGCCTCGTCACCCGAAGACTCTTCCGGAATCCGATCTTCACCCTCATCGCCATCGGGACCCTTGCCATCGGCATCGGGGCAAACACGGCAATCTTCAGCCTGGTGAATGGGATTCTCCTGAAACCTCTTCCCTTTGATGAGCCCGAGGAGCTAGTGGGCATCTGGCACGCCGCGCCGGGTCTCGGTTTCGAAGAAGTAAACCAATCCCCGGCCCTGCATTTCACCTACATGGAAGAAGGCCGGACTTTTGCCGAGATCGGAATGTGGGATTGGGGGACGGTCTCGGTAACGGGCCTCGATGAACCTGAGGAACTGGAAGTCATGCGCGTAACGGAGGGGACCCTCCGCGCCTTGCGATCCGAGCCCAGGCTTGGGCGGGGATTCAGCCACGATGACGACAGTCCCGGAGCTCCCCTTACCATCATTCTCAGCCACGACTACTGGCAAACCCGCATGGGAGGGAATCCCGAGGTCCTCGGCCAAACGCTCCAGGTGGATGGCAGGTCACGAGAAATCATTGGCATCATGCCGCCCCAGTTTCGGCTCATCGACCGGAATCCCTCCTTCTTCCTCCCGTTCCAGTTCAATCGTGCAGAGCTCTACCTTGGGAACTTCAGCTACCAGGCTCTGGGGCGACTGAACCCGGGGGTCACCATCGAAGAAGCGAACGCCGACGTGACTCGGATGATTCCCCTCTCCCTCGAGAAATTTCCGGGCGGAATGACCCTGGAGATCCTCGAGAATGCACAGTTTGGAGCCAACATCAGGCCCCTGAAACAGGACCTGGTCGGCGACGTGGGCGAGGTCCTCTGGGTACTCCTGGGCACGGTGGGAATGATCCTGCTGATCGCTTGTGCCAACGTGGCAAACCTCTTCCTGGTCCGAGCCGAAGGCCGGGAACGGGAGATGGCCGTCCGGACCGCTATGGGCGCAGGCCAGCCCCGAATCGCCCGGGAGTTCCTCAAGGAGAGCACTCTGTTGGGCTTCCTGGGTGGCCTTGGGGGCGTCGGCCTGGCTTTCGCAGGCCTCAGGCTCCTGACCTCCCTCGGCCCAACCGAGCTTCCCCGACTGACCGAGGTTTCTTTGGACGGGAAGGTCCTCCTCTTCACCCTCTCTATCTCACTTTTCGCCGGGGCCTTTTTCGGAATGTTCCCGGTGTTGAAGTACCGTGCGGGGGGAATGGTCAACGCACTGAAGGAGGGTGGACGCGGCGGAAGCGCCGGGAAGGCTAAGCATCGGGCCCGGAATACCCTTGTGGTGGCTCAGATGGCCCTGGCCCTCCTTCTCCTGGTGGGCTCAGGTCTCATGATCCGGAGTTTTCAGGCGCTCCGGAACGTAGATCCCGGGTTCAGTAATGCGGAGGACGTCCTCCT